>JBEKZL010000160.1:0-26189 GCA_049509915.1 Bryobacteraceae bacterium
GTTCGGCACGATCACCCATCCGGTATCGTTCGCCTTCGGCTGAAAGATGGCCCGCCGGTTCACCGCGCCAGCAAGACAGAGCACCATCACCACCGCCGGGTAGTCCATCGGGACTTGCATACGTTCCGTCACGTCGGCTACAAGGGGACGGAAGGAATCCGGGAGAAGGTCTTCGGAGAAGGCTTCCACGGGCGGAAGTTCGCTTTGGATCGGTTCCGGCTTCGGCCAATCGTCCGCCGCTTCCGTGCGCGCCTGGTGGCGCGGTTCGTCTTCCACCAGTCCCCACCGCACCCGCCGTTCGGAGAGAGCCGCCGTGTCCATCGGCGCCGCCGCGTCGGTCAATTCCCGGAACCGCTCGAAGGTGCCGCCCGCGTCCCGCCAATCGGTAACGTCACCCTTCGCCGGCAAGCCGGGAAGTTCCACGATGCGGACGGAAGCCGCCACGCTTAACAGAGCACCCGCAACCGCCGCCGCGTGCTTGCGGCCCGGTTCGTCATTGTCGGGAAGGATGACGATATGCCGGCCCCGGAAGTAGTCCGCCCATCCCGCGTACAAGGTGCTGTTGCCGGACCCGCCCGGATTGCAGGACGCCACCAGCCCCCAACCTTCCAGGGTGTGAACGTCTTTTTCCCCTTCGGGAAGATAGACGGCTTCGGCATTCAGCAACTTCGGAAGCCGGTAAGGAACGCGCGGGCAGACCCGGAAGCGATACTCCGCGCCGTCGTAGTCGGTATAGTCCGCCGCGCGCCTCCAGGTGGTCTTCCCGGTTGCGCGCGCCGCCCTGTCATCGGGAAGGTACTTGCCGGCATCCAACCCTACCACGATGCCGCCGGCTTCAACTCCGCCGGTCCGCTCCGGGTCGGTGGTGCCCGCCGCCTCAACTCCGCTCGGACGGACTTGAATGAAGGTCTTCGTCCCGTCCGGCTTCAGGTAGCGGACAACCTCGAAGAGAAGGCTTCCGTCCCGATCCACATACGGGTAGCGCGCCATTTCCCGCCACCCGCCCGCCGTGTTGGTGGATTTCGTAGTTTTTGTAGGTGTCGTGCCCGCGGAATTGGCATTCGTGCGGGTGCCGTTGTGCCGGTGTTCGGGTCCGATCGGAAGTCCCCGCCCGTCAGATCGGCTTCGAGTTCCAGAATGTCCCCGCCGCGTCCGCAGGTGGAATGACAGAACCACCGCCCGGTGTCCGGGTCCACCGCGAAGCTATCGTTCTGCCCCTGATGGATCGGACAGGCGCCGCGCCACTCCGCCGCGCGCCCTTGCTTCAGGTGCGGGACGCGCGCCGCGTAGTAGGTGGAGACTTCGCCCGGAGTGAATTGGATGGCGCCGTTCATTCCGCCTCCGCTTGGAGGATTTCTCCAAGGTGGTGCCAGAGTATCTGAAGGCCCAGCCGCATTACTCGCGGGTCTTTCGAAGTCATGGCTTCGCGGTAAACCATCGCCAACTGACGAAGGAAGCACTTCGTCTCAGAGGGAAGGGACGGTACAATCGGGAAGGTCCATTTGATTTTGTAGAAGGCCCAGCGGTTCGCACCCGCCGGGCCTTTTCCGTTGTGCGGCATCTTATCGCGCCTCCGCCTGGTGCCCGCCGCCCGAAGGACGGGATTCGAGCCATGCCGAAATGTCTTCGGCCTTATAGCGGACCGCCGCGCCGATCTTCAAATACTTTGGACCCTGCCGAAGAAGCCGCCACCGCCGGACGGACGCCACGGACAAGCCTGTGATGCGCGCCACGTCATGCTCATTCAGGAGTGTTTCAAGGGTGCTGTTTACAGTTGCCATTTAGTCCTTTCTCGGGTGGCTCAGTTGCCACCGCGAATCAAGGATTAGGCATCCCGCTTAGCGGGCATCAAGGCGGGAGAAGGCGGGAGGGCGGGAAAATCTATCTTGGGACGGTCAATTTACTCAGTCGTGCAAGAAACTCTGACGGTTTGAGTTTGAGAATCCCATTGAATTTGATAATTGAGCCGGACGAAGCGCGCCTGTTTTTCTGGAACCGCTCGAATTGAGTCGCCTCTTTGTATCCTGCCACGCGCCAAATGTCGGTTCGAGTGATGCGCCGGCCCGTTGCCGTCAGCACGGATTCAATGAAACGGTCCACTTGCGCGCGCGCTTCGGTTACTTGCCTTTCCTTCGGCGTGGTATCGGTGGTGCATTCACCTTGCGCGCTGTCAGCGGATATCGTTTCCGGCGGTAGCTCACGAAGCAACCGCCGGAGGTCATCACGGACCCCGTGGAAGGGTTGAGCCAGGTTCTTCACCTCTTCGGCATCATCATCGAAAGTGATTGCCAGACGTTCACAGCTTGCCCGCCATGATGAAGTGACTTCTTCCAAGAGTTCCGCCGATTCATCCCTGAAAGTCCGCATGGCTTCATCCCCGCGCAGGCCCCGATCAATCACGTAGTTGGCTTCCAACAGGGCAAGGTCGTAGGACAACCCGGCAATGGCGAAATTGAGTTTCTCGTGCCTGTTCGCCCAAGCCATCCCCTCACGCGCCAACCGTTCGCAGTTCGCAATCAAAATGTGATATCCCTGCCAAACATGCGCCTTCCAGTAGTCCAACTCCGCCTTCACGTCCGGCGTCGGTTCATGCGAATGGTCGTAAAGCCAGTAGCCGAACGGGTAACGGTCCCGGTGAAGGTGGGTGTCCCTACGGGTGATAGCGGAAAGATCGCCGTGGGAATTGGATGACGCCCGGAATTCGGTTTCGAGTAGCGCCCAAGTGTCTTCGGTCTTCGAGTCACTGGCTTCACGAGAGCGGGTCCGCTGTTCAGCGCAGTATTCCGCCGATGCCTCAAAAGCGTGCTTCAGGCGCCAATGGTCGGAAGCGTACCGGGTGGTTCGCCGGTGCGTGTGGAAGCCATGTACTAGGTTCAACCAGAAATCGGCGGCCTCGGCCTGGTCGGTGAAGCGCTTGGAGAGAGCAACCACACCCCGCCTTGCTAATCGCCGGAAGGACTCCCGCACCGCTTCAGGTTCATCGCCACCGCCCAGCAGATTCCATGCGGGATCATAGCTCAATTGAATGGATTCGTTCGGCTGATTTGGCATCGCTCCCTTTGCGATTCCCTGGTGGAGTAGCCGCCCCTGGGTAGGGTGCCCAGCCTTCGCCCCGGTTCATGACGCCGGAACTAGGCGGCCAAACCCAAACATATCATGTCTCGATTGTTGCGGCTTCCAGTGTGGGGACTTTTGTGGGGACACCACTTAAAACCGCTTGCGGTTGCCTTCCAAATCGTGGGCAAGCGTGAGCAACCGCCCGCCCGAAGGCGCGTTTCATCTGTCGCGTGGAAGCTATTGCCATTGAGCAAGTTAGAGTAACGTGTGGGGACCGTTCGCAAGGCCGTAAGTAATTGGAAATACAGCCACTTAGGTAGCTGTTAACCGAAGGGTTGTACGTTCGAGTCCGCTGAAGCACCACCGCAAGATCGGCGGGGCGCACGGCCATGACCGCGCTGCGAGCTACCTTTCAATTGCGCGGCTGCTTTTCCACGCGTGTCTGTTTTGACACGGGCAGCGGGAAGAAAAAGTAAAACAAATCAGCGAGTTATGGTTTGGTCGCGCCACTGCATAGAAGAGAGATCGTACGGAGGAATCGGACGATGCTCTCGCGGGTCGCGGAACGGCAGATTAGAAGGATGGCCGCACTTACCAGCACGTTGCTGTTGGCCACGGCGGAGGCTTTGGCACAGCAGGAGCAAGGCGGGGGTTCGCGGCGGATCGTGGTCAGCATTCCGGATTGCAAACTGGCAATTCTGGAATCGGGCAAAGTGGTCAGGATTTATCCCACCGCGGTGGGAGCGGTGGGCTCGCCCAGTCCGGCGGGCTGTTTTGGGTTACGGCATTCACGGCACCAATGCCCCGGCATCGATCGGGCATAACGCATCGCACGGCTGCATCCGGATGCGGAATCGGGACGTGGAGGAATTATTCGCAATGGTTTCGGTGGGTGACGAGGTCGAACTATACGGCCGGCGCTCGCCGGAACTGGATGCAGTTTTCGGGGTGGAGACGGTGGCTGCGGGAACGCAGTGAAGGCAGGAGTTGGCAAAAAGTTAGGAGGCGGAAGGTAGAAGGGAGAAGAAGACGGAAATCGCAGAGCTTTGATGATTCTATCTTCTGTCTTCTACCGTCCGTCTTCTGCGTTCTCGGAAGGATTTGCTTATGTCGAACGGACTCGAGAGCACGCTCGGATGCATCCTGATGGCGGCGGTTTCCTTGCCGCTATCGTTCTACCTGGCGCGGGGATGCCTGCGCGGGGTGTTGCGTCTGCTCAACGGGAGTCAACGCCGCGATGTGCTATGATCGCAGCCGTGAAGGGCTGGCACGCGGTACTCGCCGCAGCGTGTATGCTGTTTCCGGCGAGGGGTTTGGCGGCCGACGATGCGGCCGGGGCCGCGCGCGAACTGGCGGCGAAGACAGCGCTTTTTGCGGGTGTGGGCGCCACCATCGCGGTCTCGTTTCGCAATCTCTCTTCGTTGGGCCAAGTGCCACTGGAACAGACGCGAACCGGCTATGAAGCCGCGTTGCGGCAGGCAGGCATGCGGTTGGGCGAGGGCGGTACGGTAGAAGCCCGCGTCTCGCTCTCTGAAAACGGATCGCAATACCTTCTGATCGCGGATCTACGCAAGGGCGACGAGCGGCAAGCGGCGATAGCCGCGTGGAGGCGCGGCGTCGGCGCGAAACCAGCCGGTGCGGCGGCCTGGATCGAGCGCAAAGTGGTTTGGGAGCAGGAGGAGCAGGTTCTGGATGCCGCCTTTCCCGGGGACGCCATGGTTTTGCTGGCGCCATCCGGGGTAGGCATTTATGCCAAACGCGGCGAGCGGTGGGAGCAGCGCCGGCTGCTGCGCATTTCGTCCTCCCGGCCCTGGCCTCGCGACCTGCGCGGCCATCTGAGTTTCCAGGGTGCAGCTTTCCGCGCCTTCCTGCCGGGCGTGACCTGCAGCGGCACGACCGAACCGGAGGCGAGCATGGAATGCCGCGCGGGTGAGGACCCATGGAGCCTGGAATCGGCCGGCGGCATGGGCATGTCCGCGTACTTCGCAGGCGGGCGCAATTACTTCGCCGGCCGCCTCGCAATTGGGAGCGGAGCGACACGTAGCGGGCCACCATTCTATTCGGCGGCGGCGGTGGCGGGCGACCAGCGCCAGCCGGTCTGGCTGCTCGCCCTCGTCAACGGAAGAGCGCAAGTCGTGGATGGCGCATTCAGCGTGCTGGCCGAGATCGCCGGGTGGGGTAGCGATATCGCGTCGGTCGAGACCCGCTGCGGAACGGGGTACCAGGTTTTGGCGACTCAATCTTCCGACGCCAACGACCGCGACGCCGTTCAGGGCTATATCTGGAAAGGCGGGTCGATGGCGGCGGCGACCGCGGCAACGCCCTTTCCCGGACCGGTGACTGCGTTGTGGGCGAAGGGAGGCATCGCGGTAGCGGTGGCGCGCGACTTGGAAACGGGGAATTACGTCGTCTATGTGCTCACCGTGGCTTGTGAGGGGTAAGTGGGACAGGCCTCCAAGCCTGTCTTCTTCGGTCGGCCGACAGGCCCGGAGTCCTGTCCGGGCAGGCGGAACCGCCGGCCCCATCAAGATCGGTGCAAAACTGTGGAAGCTCCAGAGACGGCCCGGGAAGCCTGTCCTACTTGCCCTACTGATGATAATCCTGCCCCTGGCGGGCTCCACGCGGGCGGCTACGCGGCCGCGCTACGGAGGCGTGCTCCGGGTGGAGATACGGGAGAGCATCGAATCGGTGGACCCGCCCAACAGCGGCACGGGATTGGGGGATTTGATGGGCGCGTTCTCGATCACCAGCTGGGAAGCCGGGCGGAGGGCATCCTATGCGGCGGACAATAACGCTCCCGGCGGGCGCCCGTTCGTGGACGCGGTCGAAGTCCAGATGGGGCGTCCGCTACGCGAGCAATCGATCGACCTGGAAGTGGGCAAGGCGGACGTCATCGAGCTCGGAGCCGGCGAACCGCGGCGCGGCGCGGGCGGGCGGAAAATGTGGATATCGGCGCCGGTGCGAATGGTGGCGCTGGTGTTCGGCCCGAGGGTGGAGGACGCGCGCATCCGCGAGGGGTTAGCGCTGGCGGTGGACCGCACCGCGATTCTGAACGTGCTGCTGCAAAGGCAGGGCGAAATTTCGGGAGCGCTGCTGCCGCAATGGATTTCCGGCTACGCGTTCCTATTCCCGTCGGATAGGGACCTGGGGAGGGCGCGGGCGCTGATTGCCGCGGCTTCGCCCGGCGCCCGCAGCCTGTCGCTGGGAGTGGAAGATGCCAGCCTTCGCGCCATGGCGGACCGGGTAGCGCTGAACGCGCGCGATGCCGGCCTGGCGGTGGCCACGGCTCCGCGAACCAATGCCAGTGATGTGCGCCTGGTGGAAGTCGAGGTCGCCGCCAGCGATCCGGCCAAGGCGCTGGCTGCAATTGCCGCCGCGCTGGGGCTGACCGCGCCGGCACATATGGAGAGCACCGAGGCTGTGTACAACGCCGAACGGGCCATGCTGGAAGGGTTTCGCGTGGTCCCGCTGTTTCATCTGCCGGACGTGTACGGCGCCGGGCCGCGGGTGAAGGGCGGCGTGGGCATCTCGCCGCTGGGGCAGTGGAAGTTCGAGAACGTGTGCCTGGAAGGCGACCGGCCATGACGTTTCGCACCCGCCTGCTGTTGATTTTCACCCTCGCGGTAGTGGCCTCGGTCGGGGTGGTGGAGTTGTTGGTGCAGAAAGCCACGCGGCGCGAATTCGAGCGCATGGACGCGGCGCGTTCCGATGCCCTGGTAACCCAATTCCGCAAGGAATTCGACCGGCGCAGCCAGGAGGTAGTGCGCGCGGTGGAAGGTATCGGGCGGTCCGATAGCGCCTTGAATGTCGCGATCTCGCCCGACCCCACCTCGTTCTATGGCGAAGCTGGGGCGCTGGCGGCGGCCCACAGCCTGGACCTGCTGGAACTGGTGGCCGGGGATGGCTCCATCGTCTCGTCGGCCGAGTGGCCGGCGCGTTTCGGCTATCGGGAAGACTGGCTGGTGGAACACGGAGACTGGGCCGAGGGCCAGGCTTTCCTGCGGCGCGCCGAATTGCCGGATGGCGTCACCCTGGCGCTGGCCGCGGTTTCCACGGTTGCCGCGGGCGACCGGAAACTGTTCGTCGTGGGCGGCCAGCAGCTCGACCAGGCGTTTCTTTCCTCACTGGTGCTCCCGGACGGGATGCGGGTGCTGTTGTACCGCAGCCTCGATCCGAAATTCGCGCCGGAGCAGATGCTGGGGCCGGGCCCGCGATCCGCGGAATTGCGGGCGCTGGTGGAAGAAACGCTGGCGCACCAAAGGGAGCGATATCGCGTCGTCGGCGCTGGCGCGGCAGCGGAGTCGTTTCACGCCCTGCCGCTGGCCGGTTACGACGGCACGGCACTGGGGGCGTTGCTGATCGGCAGCTCGCGGCGCGGCCTGGCGGTGCTGGAATCGAAGCAACTGCGCTACGGCATCGAAGTGGCGGCCTTCGGCATTCTGATGAGCGTGGCGTTGGGCGCGTGGGCCACGGCGCGGGTCACACGGCCGGTGGAACGGCTGGCGCGCAGCGCGACGGCGGTGGCCGCAGGCAATTGGGATACCACGGTGGAAGTAACCTCCGGTGACGAAATCGGGCGGCTGGCGCTGGCCTTTAATCGCATGACCGAGGAGCTGATGGCGCAGCGCGAGCGGCTGGTGCAGGCCGAGCGGGTAGCGGCATGGCGCGAGTTGGCGCGGCGGCTGGCGCACGAATTGAAGAATCCCCTGTTTCCGCTGCAGATCACGGTGGAGAACATGCAGCGCGCCCGCTCCCAATACCCGGAGCAGTTCGACGAAGTATTTCGCGAGGGCAGCCAGACGCTCCTGGCGGAGCTCGGCAACCTGAAACAGATCGTGGCGCGCTTCAGCGATTTCGCCAAAATGCCGGCGCCGGAAATGCAGCCGCTCGATTTCAACCGGCTCACCGGCGAGACCATGAAACTGTTCGAGGCGCAACTGGCGCAGGCTGGAATCGCAGCCCGGTTGGATCTGGACGCCGCGGCTCCTACGGTGATGGCCGACCCGGAACAGATGACGCGCGCCCTGCGCAACCTGATTCTGAACGCCATCGACGCCATGCCGCAAGGGGGCACGCTGACAATGCGCACGCGCCGCTTGGGCGCCGGGCTCCGCATCGAAATCGCCGATACCGGGCAGGGACTGACGCCGGAGGAGTGCGGGCGCCTGTTCACGCCGTACTACACCACCAAGACGCACGGTACGGGGCTAGGGCTGGCCATTGTGCAATCGGTGGTCAGCGATCATCACGGCCGCATTTCGGTGACCGGCGCGCCGGGAAAAGGCGCCACGTTTCAGATCGATTTGGGGGAGCGGACGGGATAGACATTCATGGCGAATCTGCTGATTGTGGACGACGACCAGAATACGCTGGCCTCGCTGGCGCGGGCCTTCCGCATGGCCGGCCATGAGGCCACGGTATGCGACAATGCGGCGCGGGCGCTGGAATTGCTGCAGACGCGGCGGTTCGACATGATGATGTCCGACGTGGTAATGCCCGGCAAGGACGGGCTGGCGCTGCTCGAAGAACTGCGCGGGCTGGGAATCTCGCTGCCGGTGGTGATGATTTCCGGGCAAGCCAATATCGAAATGGCGGTACGCGCCACGCGGCTGGGCGCGGCTGATTTTCTGGAGAAGCCCCTTTCCAGCGACAAGCTGTTGCTGACGGTGGACAATACCCTGAGGCTGAAACGCCTCGAGGAAGAGAATCGCGACCTGCGCCAGCGCGTGGGCAGCCACGAGATCGTGTACGCGGGCGAGGCCATGCACCGGGTGATGGCGCAGGTGGAGCGGGTGGCGGCCAGCGAAGCGCGCATCTGCATTTTGGGCGAGACGGGAACGGGAAAAGAGCTGGTCGCTCGGGCGCTGCACGAGAACAGCCCGCGGCGCGGGGGCCCCTTCGTCACCCTGAACTGCGCCGCCGTACCGGCGGAGCTGATCGAAAGCGAGCTGTTTGGCCACGAAAAGGGTTCCTTCACCGGCGCGGTATTGCGGCATATCGGCCGCTTCGAGCAGGCCAATCACGGCACTTTGTTTCTGGACGAAGTCGGCGACATGCCGGTGCTCATGCAATCGAAGCTATTGCGCGTGCTGGAAGAGCGGCAGGTGGAGCGCATCGGCGGCGACCGCAGCATCGCCGTGGACGTGCGCGTGGTGGTGGCCACCCACCGCAACCTGGAAGAGCTGGTGCTAAAGGGAGGGTTTCGCCAGGATCTGTATCACCGGATTTTCGTCTTCCCCCTGCTGCTCCCGCCGCTGCGCGAGCGCACCGACGATATTCCGGCCCTGGTGGCGCACTTCGCCGCGCAGGTGTCGGCGATCAACGGGTGGAAGCCGAAGCCGTTTCAGCCGGATGCCATCGCCGAGCTGCAGCGCTACGCCTGGCCCGGCAATATCCGCGAATTGCGCAACGTGGTGGAGCGTCTGTTGCTGCTCGCCGATGGCCCGGTGGACGCCGCCGCCGTGCGTCTGGCGCTGCCGGCGACGGCCGGCGGAGGGTACGCGCAAACAGCCACGGGCACGCTCTCCCAACGTATGGACTTCTTTGAACGGGAGCAGATTCTGGAAGAGCTGAAGCGGCATAACCAGCGCATGACCGACACCGCGCGGGCGCTGGGCCTGGAGCGCAGCCATCTGTATAAGAAGTGCCAGGCGCTGGGGATTGATCTGAGAGCGATGCGGGGCGAGCGGAGTAATCGGCAATAAGCTCGGGCAGAAGGGCCGGCCGCCGATCCTGGGGACTTACGGTTCAGGCGCGGCAACCGCTCCCTCGCGGTCGCGGCTCGGTTACGAGTACCGAGTGTCACTTACAGAGCCGCGACCGCAAGCGACGGTTGCCCGGGACGAATTTCCCCAAGATCGGTTGAGCACCCGAGTGGGGCTGGAGTCTGGCTGCTTGATATGCTGGAGGCTGCGGTGGACTTCAACCCCTCTTCGGTGGCGCGGGTGTGCGTCCGCTCCACCAACTGGCTGGGCGACGCGGTGATGTCGCTGGCGGCAATTCGCGCCATTCGCAATACCCTGCCGCACGCGCAACTGGCGCTGGTGGCGCGGCCGGGGCTGGCGGACCTGTTCGCCCGCGAAGGCGCCGTGGATCGGGTAATCCCATATCCGGCACCGCGCAGTCTGGCGGCCAGGCGCGCCTTCGCCTCCCAGCTTCGCGAAGAGAGGTTCGATTGCGCCATCCTGCTGCAGAATGCCTTCGACGCGGCGCTGATCGCCTGGCTGGCGGGTATTCCGGAACGGATCGGCTACGGACGCGATGGCCGTAGCCGGTTGTTGACGCGCGCCATTCCAGTCCCCGAGCCCGGCGATATTCCGCGGCATGAGCGATTTTATTATCTGGAGCTGCTGTGCCGAGCGGGGATCATCGACCGATTTCCGCCGTGCGAATCGATTGTGCTAGAGAACCTCGAAACCGCGCGCCGCTCCGGGGCCGAACATCTGGCGGCGCTGGGCATCGCCGCGCCGGTGATCGGCATCAGCCCGGGCGCGGCCTACGGGAACGCCAAACGGTGGATGAGCGAGCGCTTCGCCGAATGCGGCCGCGCGCTACGGCCGCCGGATGGCACGGTATTGCTGTTCGGCGCCGCAGCGGAGCGGGAGTTGGCGGAAACGGTGGCGCGCGAAATTCCCGGCGCGCGCAACCTGGCGGGTGAAACCACGCTCGGCGAGTTCATCGACCTGGTTGCCTGTTGCCGGCTGTTTCTGTGCAACGATTCGGGCGCGATGCACGTCGCCTCCGCGCTGGGCGTACCGACGGTAGCGGTATTCGGCGCCACCGACGACGGAACCACGGGACCCACCGGCTCGAACGCCGTGGTGGTCCGGGAACACGCCGAATGCAGCCCATGCCTGCTGCGCGAATGCCCCATCGACCATCGGTGCATGACGCGGGTGACGGCGGAGCGGGTGATCGAAGTGGCCGGAAAGCTGTGTTTAAAATCGTAGTGGCCCGCCCGGGTAACAACTGCATCCGGCGCACCGGCCGCTATGTCACCAGTATGCGCCCAGGCGGGCCCTGCGCGTCAATCACGGGTGCTTAACCGATTTGGGGGAGTTAATTCCCGGCAACCGCTCCCTCGCGGTCGCGGCTCGGTAAATAAATGACTGCAAACGTGCGGTGCCCGTAACCGAGCGGTCGTCGCCCGGAGGGCCCTGCGCTACATTGGTTCTAAGCCGGCGTGCGCACCGGCCGGCACTCCATGGATACTCGCAACAAGATCGTCGCGCCGGAGGCACTGGCGGCTCTGGGGCTGAACGGGCCTACTGTTGCCGTCGGCTATTTCGATGTTCTCGGTCCTGCGCACGTCGTCGAACTGGAAGCGCTCGCCGGCGCCGGGCCGCTGGTCGCGGTGGTTCTGCCGCTCCAGGGCGAACTGCTGGCCGAGCGTTCGCGGGCGGAACTGGTCGCGGCGTTGCGGGCGGTGGATTATGTCGTGGCCGCCCAAGATTGCGATCCATCCGAACTGCTCGCCCTGTTGCGGCCTTCCCGTGTGGCGCACCTGGAAACGGCGGACCTGCACCGCCGCCATGAGCTGATCGAAAATGTCCGCCGCCGTCACCATGCCTGAGCTTCGGCTACTGGTGGTCCGCCTGGGCGCCATGGGCGACGTTCTGCACGCTTTGCCCGCGGTAGCGTCGCTCAAGGCGAGCCATCCCGCCGCGCGCATCACCTGGGCGATAGAGCCGCGGTGGGCGCCGCTTCTCGAAGCCAATCCCTATCTGGACCGGGTGGTGACGATCGCGCGCAGCAGCCTGGCTTCGCTCCGCGCAAGCTGGCGCGAACTGCGCTCGGAACCCTACCATTGCGCGGTGGATTTTCAGGGCTTGTTGAAATCGGCGCTGGTGGCGAAACTGGCCCGCCCGGGCCGCCTGTTCGGTTTCGACCGCAGCCAGGTGCGCGAGCGGGCGGCCAACTTGTTTTATTCCGATACGGTTCATTCCAGCGCCGCGCATCGCGTGGATCAGTGCCTCGATCTGGCGGCGGCGGTGCCTGGTACGAACACCAGGTTTCGCGATTTCCCGCTCCCCGCGGGACGGCCGGAAGGGGAACTCCCGGCTGGCGATTTTGTGCTGGCGTCGCCGGTGGCGGGTTGGCGCGGGAAACAATGGCCGCTGGAATTTTACGCCGCATTGGCGGAGCGTTTGCGGTGTGAGTTGAACTTGCCGCTGGTGTGGAACGTTCCATCGGCCGAGAGCGTACCGGCGATCGGGGGAGTGGGGCTGCACGTTTCGTCGCTAGCGGGATTGATTTGGGCCACGCGGCGGGCCACGGCCATCGTCGGCGTGGACAGCGGCCCCATGCACCTGGCAGCCGCACTGTCGAAACCGGGCGTGGCCATTTTCGGCCCCACCGATCCGGCGCGCAACGGCCCTTACCAGGCCGGCGCCGGCCTGCGCGTCCTTCGCGACGCGGGCGCCGTCACCAGCTACCAGCGTGGCGATACCATAGACGACAGCATGCGCCGCATTTCACCCGACCAGGTTTTCGAAACACTGCGCGAATCTCTCAGGTTTGTCGCTTGATGCCGCGGTTTTCCAAGCCCTACGCCGACGCGGTAGCGCGCCTGCGGGTGCCGTCCGGATTCCTGCTGGTGCTGGTGTTCGCCTGGTTTTCCCACCCCACCGCCCGCTCGTTGTGGATCAGCCTGCCGCTGTCGTTGGCCGGCCTGGCGCTGCGCGGCTGGGCCGCCGGCTGCCTGGCCAAGAACCGGCAACTGGCCACCGGCGGACCGTATGCCCATAGCCGCAATCCGCTCTACATCGGCACGCTGCTGGTAGCGGCCGGGCTCTCTATCGCCGCGCGTAGCCCGGGGCTGGCGATTCTATTCTTACTGGTATTTGTTTTGGTCTACCTTCCCGTGATTCAACTGGAGGAGCAGCATCTGCGCGAGATTTTTCCAACCTACGCGGACTATGCCGCTCGAGTTCCGGCGCTCTGGCCGCGGCTTCGGCCCGCGCCGCAAAATAGTCCGAATCCTTTTTCCTTTCATTTGTATCTAGTGAACCAGGAGTATCAAGCCGGAGCGGGTTTTGCTGCCGGGATGCTGTTCCTTCTTTGGAAACTGGGGTTCGCCTAGGACGGGCGTTTTCTGCGAGCGCCCGTTTTTTTTCGAGCCCCTGTTCTTTCCGTCTTTACACCCGCCCAGACCGGGAACGACCTCCAAGTCCAGCCGCCGACCGGCCGATCGCGAGTCGCCGCCGTGTCGGCGCGGCGTAGCAGGCGAACGCGATGAAACACTCCAAGGGTCGCTCCTTCGCAGCCCGGCCGGGCCGCCTGCATTCCCTACGTATCCCAATGGCCCTGTCCGCTTTGACAGGACGGCCTCCAACCGGAGATCCTCGAAAGATGCGACTCGAATTGCGCGTTACCGCTCTGGCAGTCTGCGCTGGCGCCTTGCTGTATGCCCAGGCGCCACCCGAATCGGGTCCGCCGCCCGCGCGCGCCACCCAACTGCCGCTGTCCGGGCGCGGCGTCATCCAGGCTGCCAGTCCGGGCGCCGTTCCTCCGTCGCAGGCGCCCGGTCCTTCTTTCGCCCTGTCGCTCGAGGAAGCCATTCGCCGCGGCATATCCGCCAACCTCAGCATGCTCGCTTCCAGCGCGTCCGTCCGCCAGGCCCAAGGGATCGCCAACCAGGAACGCAGCAATTTGCTCCCGACCGTGACCGCGGGCTTGCTGGCGGACGATCAGCAGAGCGACCTGGCCGCGCTCGGCTTTAGCGCCATCAAGCTGCCCAGCTTCGATGGGATCAGCTTCAACTTTCCCTCCGTCATCGGCCCGTATCATTATTTCGATCTCCGCGCGGGCGTGTCGCAGGCGCTCCTCGACCTGGCGCGCCGGCGCAACTGGCGCGCCAGCCAGGTGTCCGAAAAGGCCGTCAGGCTTGGGGCCGACGACGCGCGCGACGTGGTGGTCGCCGCCGTCACTGCCGGCTATCTGGACGTGCTCGCCGCCGCCGCTCGCGTGGATGTCGCACGGGCGCAGGTCGCGGCGGCGCAGGCCGTGACGCAGCAGGCCACCGACCGGCACACCTCCGGCCTGGCGGCCCACATCGACGTCACCCGCACCCAGGTGGAGCTGATTACCAATCAGCAGCGGCTGACGTCCAATCAAAACGATTTGGCCAAGCGCAAAATCGCCCTGGCGCGCCTGATTGGCCTGGCGCCGGGCCAGCCGTTCACTCTTCGCGACACCATGGTTTTCGCCCCTCTGGCCGATCTGACTGTGGAGCAGGCCATCGAACGCGCCCTCGCCGGCCGCGCCGATCTGAAAGCCGCCGAGGCCCAGCTACACGCGGCCGAAGCCGCTCGCGGCGCGGTGGAAGCCGAGCGCTTTCCGACCGCGTCGGTCAACGCCGATTATGGCGTCATCGGCACCGGACCGGAGAATTCCCACGGCACCTTCACCCTCACCGGGTCGCTGCGCGTGCCGCTGTTTCAGGGTGGTCGTGTGGCGGCCGATCGCGAGCAGGCCGAAGCTGTGCTGAGCCAGCGCCGGGCGGAATATCGGGAAATCGGCAGCCGTATCGATGCCGAAGTGCGCTCGGCATTTCTCGATTTGGAATCGGCCGCCACCCAGGTCGCGGCGGCGCGCGGCAATCGCGATCTAGCCAACGAAACCTTGGAGCAGGCGCGCGATCGCTTTGCCGCCGGCGTGGCCGACACCGTGGAAGTGGTGCAGGCGCAGGAATCGGTGGCCGCGGCCGAGCAGGACCTGGTTTCCGCTCTATACGCGCACAATCGCGCCAAAGCCGATCTGGCGCGGGCGCTGGGCGAGACCGATCGCAATATCAAACAGTTCATGGGGAGACCGTAAGCATGCCAACCGCGGAGACGGAAACGACACCGAAAGCCAAAGGCAGTCGCGCGCCGCTCGTGATCGCGCTGATGGCGGGATTGATCGTGCTGGTGGGAGGGTTTTTCTTCTGGCGCCATTCCCTGCTCTATGAATCCACCGACGATGCCCAGGTGGATGGCCACCTGGTTGCGATCGAATCGCGCCTCGCGGGCACCATCACCGCCGTCAATTTCGAGGCCAACCAGGGCGTCAGCCAGGGACAGCTCATGGCCGAAATCGATCCGCGCGATTACCAGGTGGCACTGGAAGAAGCCCGTGCTTCGGTGGTTCAGGCCGAGGCCGATATTCAGGTGCAGCATCCCAATATTCCGATTACCGAAACTTCCAACGCGACCACCATCGCCACCGGCGAGGCGGAGCTGCAGAATACCAGCGCGGGCGTAGCCGGAGCCGAGCGCGACCTGGCCGCAGCTGAGGCGCGCCTCCGCGAAGCCGAAGCCAACAATGCCAAAGCCCAGGCCGATGTGGCGCGTTACCGGGCCCTGGTGGATAAGGACGAAGTTCCGCGCGAGCAGTACGACTCGGTGACGGCGCAGGCCACCGCGCTCCAGGCGCAGGTGGATTCCGCGCGCGCTTCCGCCGAGGCCGCCCAGAAGACCGTCGACCAGCGCCGGGCGCAGCACGCCGAAGCCCAGAGCCGTTTCGAACAGGCCAACCGCAACGCTCCGCGGCAGGTGGCCGTGAGCCGAGCCATGCTTGCCTCCAGACAAGCCGCCGCGCAGGTGGCCCGCGCCCATGTGGCCCGCGCCCTGCTCGACCTGAGCTACACCAAAGTGTTCGCCCCAGCCGGCGGCGTGGTCAGCCGCCGCGACGTGGAAGTGGGCAACACGGTGCAAGCCGGACAAGAGTTGTTCAGCCTGACCCGCCTCGACGATCTTTGGGTCACCGCCAATTTCAAAGAGACCCAGTTGCGGCGGATGCATCCCGGCCTGCGCGTGGAAATCAAAGCCGACGCCTTGGACGAAACGCTGATGGGCCGGGTCGAGAGCATGCCCGGTGCTACCGGCGCCGTCCTCAGCTTGTTGCCGCCGGAGAATGCCACCGGCAACTATGTCAAGGTGGTGCAGCGGCTGCCCGTGCGCATTCGTTTCGAGCCCAACCAGAAAGGCCTGGAACGTCTGCGGCCGGGCATGTCGGTGGAACCCAAAGTCTGGCTGCAGTAGTGTATGGCTGACCATAGCATCTGGATTCCGAAACATAACCCTTGGGCGGTGGCCCTGACGGTCACGCTGGCAACGTTCATGGAAGTGCTCGACACCTCCATCGCCAATGTTTCCCTGCCGCACATCGCGGGCAATCTTTCGGCCAGCGAACAGGAAGCCACCTGGGTGCTCACCAGCTACCTGGTGTCCAACGCCATCGTCCTGCCCATGAGCGCCTGGCTTTCCCGCCTGATCGGCCGCAAGCGTTTCTATATGATGTGCGTGGCGCTATTCACCTGCAGCAGATTCCTGTGCGGACTGGCACCCAGCCTGGGCGTGCTGGTGATCTTCCGCATTCTGCAGGGCGCCGGCGGCGGCGGTTTGCAGCCCAGCGAGCAGGCCATTCTGGCCGATACCTTCCCGCCCTCGCGGCGCGGCATGGCGTTCGCCGTCTATGGCATGGCCGTGGTGGTGGCGCCGGCCATCGGTCCCACCCTGGGCGGCTGGATCACCGACAATTTCAGCTGGCGCTGGATCTTCTATATCAACGTTCCCATCGGCATGCTTTCCCTGTTTCTCACGCAGCGGTTAGTGGAAGATCCGCCCTATCTGAACGAGGAACGGGCGCGCGGCCGCGTGCGCATCGACTACATCGGTCTCAGCCTCCTGGTATTGGCCGTCGGCTGCCTGCAGTTGGTGCTCGATAAGGGGCAGGAGAACGACTGGTTCGGCAGTACCTGGATCGTGGTGACGCTGGCGGTCGCGGTCTACGCGTTCGTGCTCTGGATTCTCTGGGAGTGGCGCCATCCCCAGCCGATCGTGAACCTGCGCCTTTTCCGCCATCGCAATTTCGCCACCGCCATGCTCTTCACCTTCGTGCTCGGCATCGTGCTGTTCGGCACTACCGTCATCATTCCGCAGTTCTTGCAACTGCTGCTGGGCTACCCGGCGCAGCTTTCCGGCGAGGCCCTGGCCGGCGGCGGATTGATCATGCTGCTCATGATGCCCATCGCCGGCTTCTTCGTTTCCCGTATCGACCCGCGCATCATGATGGCATTCGGTTTCTGGAGCACCGCCGCCTCGCTCTACTTCATCGCCACGCATCTCAGCCTGCAGATGGATTTCCGCACCGCTTTCCTTCTTCGCACCTACCAGGCGATGGGCCTGGCGTTCATCTTTCTGCCCTCCAACACGCTGGCTTACCTGGGCATTCCGCGTGAGAATAACAACCAGATTTCCGCCATGAACAGCTTTGTGCGCAACATCGGGGGCAGTATCGGCATCGCCGTGATCACTACTTTCATCACCCGCCAGGCACAAAAGCACCAGAACTACATGGTGTCTCGCGCCGTGTCCGGCAATCGCGCCTTCGATCAACTTTCCGCCGCCCTCCGCCACAACATGCTGCACCAGAACCAGGCCCACCCCGGGACCGAAGCCTACGGCCGGGTGATGGGCTTGATCCAAGGCCAAGCCACCACCCTGGCCTACATCGACGTGATTTCGATAATGGCGATCGTGGTGGCACTGCTGCCGCCCTTCATCCTGTTCATGCGCAGGCCGAAGGCGGCCGGCGCTCCGGCGGCGATGCACTGAAAATGCCCATCCAGAAACCTTTGTCTGCCGGCAATGCGTACCTCTCCCGATGCGCCAGGTGGAAGCCGCGTTGGGTGAGTTTCTCGCCCAGCCAGAGCGGGTCGACAAGCGAGAAGTGAGACCTCAGCCCCTGGAGGGAAGCGAACGGGCTGGCGCTGACTTCCCGTCCAGGTTCGCCCGGCAGTTGCAATACGACGGACAGGGAGCCGCCCGGGGCCACCAGCGATATCGCGTTCTCCAGGCACAGATCGACTCCGGCGTGCTCGAACACCAGGGCCGCGTGAACCAGTTGTACCGGCTCCAGGTCGACCGCCTGCCGAGCCAGGTCCACGCAGTGAAGTTCCAGGCCGGATTTGTCCGCGTACCTTCTCCGGACCTCATCCAGATACAACGGGTTCAGATCCAGTCCGACAATCCGCCGGGTAATATTGCCGTCGACGCACTCGAGGCCGTTTCCGCCCGCGATTCCAAGTACGGCAACCGAACTTGGCCGGCAGCGCACCAGGGCTGCCGCGAATAGTTTTGACAGCGCGTCCAACTGAAGGACTTCGGCCGATTTCATGTGCCCTTCGTAATCGGCCAGGGGCACGCTCAGCCAGGGACTCGACATACTCCGATACTACGCCTGATGGGCTTTCCGCCAGGCCTCGAACTGCCGGCCATCCTCGCCGCGACAAAGGAGGCGCAATTGTTAGACTGGAAGCACCGCGCCCTTCCTTCGGAGGTTTCCCGTGCACCGATTTCTTGGGTTCCTTTCCGCCGCCGCTTTCCTGCAAACCCTCTGGCCGGCTAGCCCGGCCGTTTCAACGTTTCTGAAGGACGGTTTCACTCCCAGCGCCATCGCGGCGGACGCGCAAGGCAACGTATACGTCGCGGGCAGCAGCGTCATCGACCCGAAGGCACAGACCACGAGTGCGATGGTCGCGAAAGTCGACGGCAAAGTCAGCCAGTATCTCTATCTCACATATTTCGACAGCGCCGCCAGCGATCAAATCTCCGCTATGACAGTGGATAGCGCCGGCAACGCGTACATCGCGGGCTGGACTGGAAACTCCAATTTTCCGGTAACTGGGGGGGGCACGCTCGGCACGGCTCCTAAGAGCAGCAGCGACTTGCGATCGTTCGTCGCCAAGCTGAACCCGCAAGGCGCGGTGATGTTCGCGGTGCTGATCGGCGGGTCGGTCTCCTCCACGGCCCGCGGCATCGCGGTCACGCCGCAAGGGCAGATCCTGGTAAGCGGCACCGCCAATGCCAGCGGATTTCCGGTTACCGGGGGAGCTTACAGCGTCGCGGACTCCACCAACCACTGGTTCCTGATGGAACTCGACCCGACCGCCAGCAAGACGATTCTCTCCGCGACCGGGATCGGTGGCAGTTCGATCGTGGTGGACGCGTCGGGTAACATCTATCTCGCGGGCAGCAGCACAGGAACCGACTATCCCACCACGGCCGGCGCCTATCAGACCACTTTCGTACAGGGTTATACCTGCAGCTTTCTGTGCCAGCTCGGATTCCCCGGCGGATTGCAGCACGTCACCAAGGTGGACTCCGCGGCCTCGAAGCTGATTTACTCGACCGGCCTGAACGACATCAAGGGTTCCGCCGGATCTACCACCAACACCGGCCTGGCGGTGGATGCGGTGGGAAATGCCTATGTCACCGGCACACTGGCGGAGGCCTCTTATCCGTTTACTGTCCCGCCGCCGCAGATTTATACCGGTTATCTTTCTAAGCTCGATCCGGCGGGCGCTAATCTGTTGTTCTCGATCCCGTTCGGCGGCGCGGGCGTGCAACTGGATTCGGCGGGCGCCGTCTATGCGGGCGGCACAGCGACCAGTGCCACACAGCTTTTTTCTCCCGGCCCAAATCCGCCGCCTGGGCTTCCGTCGGTCTTTTCCTGGCTGCCCGAAGCCTGCCTGCCGAACAATATCACTGCCATCAGCGCTGCCTACGAGATCAAAGTCGACCCCGCCACCGGCAACATCGTGGACGGGCAATGGATCGATGGATCGGCCACCAGCGCTACCGGGATTGTGCTGGCCGCCGGCAAGGTTTGGGTCACAGGCACGGCTGTGGCTCCCGACGTGCCGTTTTCGCCCGGCGTGCTGGCGCCGTTTGCGCCGCTGAGTCTCGGACCGGGATTTCTGCAAGGCGGCTGGCTGGCGGCAGCCGATTTCTCGACCGGCCCCAACGGCGGCCCGGCGATTGCGTGCGTGCTGGATTCCGGCAACCTGACCCACGTGGGCGGGGTGACGGGTTTCCAGTTGATCTCGATTTTCGGAGCCAATCTGGGGCCGGCCATCGGCGTGGCGGCGCCGGGTGGCACCGATACCTCCGTCGCCGGCGTGTCCGCCACCTTCGATGGCGACAATCCCGCGCAACTGCTCTATGCTTCCGCGACGCAGATCAACCTGGCCGTGCCGCTGCCGCTGCCCTCACGCACGGTAGCCGCGTGGCCAACCGCGACCGTCATGCAGTTGAACGTAAACGGCGCCACCATTAGCCGCCAGTTTCCGTACCTGTTGACTAACCTTAATCTGTTCGCAAACCTGATGGCCGGCCAAAGCTCGTGCGGAGGCGCCAGCCCCGGTAATCAGGGATATCAACCGGTGGCGACCAATGCCGACGGCACTCTCAACTCGTGCGCCAACCCCGCCCCAGCCGGATCCACCGTATCGTTCTACATGCACGGCATAGGCGCGAGTCAACTCGGCTTCCCGCCCGTGGCGCAGATCGGGGATTTGACGGCCACGGTCGGCTACTGTTCCGCCCTGGTGACCGGCGCGGTTCTCATCGGCGATTTCGTCTACCAGGTGGATGTGACCATGCCCGCCTCCCCATCGGCCTGCACCGGCCAACCCGGGGCAACTCCGAAGTATCAGTTTCCGGTGGTCTTCAACTACAGCGGAGCGATTGTAAACGGGGCGATCGTAGGGCCCTTTGTCGTGCCTGGCCCCGGACCTCTCAGCTTGAATTTCGCGCCAGGCGAGCCGATGACAATGATGGTCTACGTGACGCAGTAAGAAGCTCGTTTTGTAATAACCCGGTTCGGCGGCGTAACGGCTGGCCGGCAAACGCCGCCACCTTCTGCCCGGCGAATCGTCGGCTCAGACGGGCGCATCCATAGAGGCTGACGATGATGCGTGTTCCAACGTTGTTTATCGCCCACGGCTCGCCGATGTCGGCTCTGGGCGGCGACGGGCTGGCGGCCGGTTTGCGACAGGTGGGCGAGCGGGTGCGGGGGATGAAAGCGATCCTGGTGATTTCGGCGCACTGGCAGACTCCGCCGCCGGTGCGGATCACCCTGGCGCCATGCCGGGCTGGTATACGACTTCGGCGGATTTCCCGACGAGCTCTATCGCTTGCAATATCCGGCGCACGGCGACCCGGCGCTGGCCGAGCGCGTTGCCGGCCTGTCGCGGGCCAGCGGAATCGACACAGTGCCCGAGACCCGGCGCGGCCTGGATCATGGTGCGTGGGTACCGTTGCGGCTGGCATGGCCGGATGCCGCCACTCCGGTTTTGCAGCTTTCGCTGCCAGATGCTCCACCAGCACGCTGGTTTTGCCCTAAAGTGGCTTACGCTTCCCCCTCCGCCCCCTACCCTACCTGCCCCTCCTCACCGCCAGTTGCCAGGACTGTCACGGGTAGAACCTGGAGCCCCTGACGCTGCCGGATGGCTACCAGGTTCCTTTTCACGCTCTGGGCGCTGGCATCGCTCGTTGCCGTCAGGCAACCCGCGCACGCCGGCACTGATGCCCACGCCCGATTTACTCAGATTCAGTCGAACACCGGGCAGTACCTTAGCCCATGGCCACTTCGTGACGCGTTGCGGCTTTCCTCTCAAGATTTGGCCTGACTTTCCGTTGTCTGCCTCATCCGTTGTCTGCCATATATTGCGTCGGACTTAAACAGCGCACAACCCCCGGTTGGAATATCGGATTACAAGGCCCAAATGTCCTTAAACTCTTCCAGCCTCTCACCCCCACTTTGCCCCGCCGCAAAACGCTGTTGTCTGCCACGTATAGTGGCGAAAGGCATGTAAGTCTAGCCGGGTGAAGTACTTAGGGGAGACGCGCCGCCATTCCTCCTAACTTATTGATTCTTCGTTCGGGCAATCCGACAAAACCTCGCTTTTTGCCCGAAAACGGCCTCGCACATTATTTGTCACAAGCGCCGTTTGGTGGCTGGGAGGAACCGGGCTAAGTGGTCAAGGATTCAATCGGTTGAAGGCTCCGCCGCGCCTTAATGTGATTAGGGGTAAGGGCCCTGGGGTGCTCACCGGTCGTCGCCGTCGTCGTCCGGATCGGTTGCCTTCCGTTTGTCGTGCAGGAAAAATGCCGCGCTCTTCGGCGCATCGACGGTCTGGTAGCAGCGCGGCGCGCGGCTGAGATCATAGAACCCCGTCAGATCGTTGCTGGCCCGGCTATCGGCGAAACCGAGCGCCCCTTCGCGGATACCGAAGTTGTGCTCCACAAACCTAAGAACGCTCCCGAAATCGTGGCGCTCGTTGTTAATGTAACCAGCCGGCGTGTAGGCGGAAACGAACACCATCGGAACGCGGAAGCCATATTGGTAGTCGCCTTCCGGCTGCGCCAACACGGTGGGACGCTCGTGGTCGTACCAGCCTCCCCAATCGTCCCACGCAATCACGATAGCCGTATTTTGCCAGTAGCCGGCATGGTTATCGCACGCGCTGCTGTTTCCGATGGCATTGACAATCGACGATACCCACGACGGACCGCCTCCGTCGTTCACCTTCGCGTGATCGGAATTCGCCCCGGTGGGAATCACCCAACTTATGGACCGCAGGTTACACGCCGCGATATCGCTCAGCACGTCGGCCGGCTTCAGATCGACGTTGGCCGACCAATCCGGTCCCACGCACTTGCCACCGGGACCGGTGGATTGGCAGATGTGCTGAATCGCATTGGGTGCAGTCCAGATCGAACCCGCGCTGGGCGCATAGTAACGCCAGGTTACACTGCCGGGAAGGATGTCCGCCATGGTGGAATGCTCGAAACACGGATAGACCTTCTGGTTTTCGCCGGCGGAGGTGATCAACTCCACCGTGGTCCCGGCCGATGCCGTGCATCCGGCCACCGAGCCGGTTCCCGACATGTTCTCCGAGGCAAAAATCCCGGCCGCATCGTCGGCCGCGCTGGGCGCCGACGTTCCTCCAAAAATGAACTGATGGGCGGGAAAACTGGGCCCCTGATTGGTTTGGAACATGTAGTTGGCCCATCCATATTGAGTAGCCAACTGCAGGTAGGGAGTCACCACATTGGTTGAGTTATCGACATATCGATACTGCGGCTTCGATGGGCACTTGCCCGAGCAGGTAACTCCGCCCGAACCGTCCATTTTGCAGGCGCCCGTTGCCGGGTCCGGGTCGCACTGCGTGACAAAGGCCGAATGCGCATGGCTAAGATCGTACTTGTTCGCCAATGCTACGGTGCCGGGCTGAGTCACACCGGTCGCCGAGCTGCGGTCCAGCCAGCCCGATGTTTGAATATTATATTGCGAGCCGGTGGGCGCGGTGCTGCAGGATGCGGCCGAGCCGAATGGGGCGGAGCATAGACCCTGGAACAAATTGTCCGGAGTCCGATTCTCCTGGAAAATCACCACGATGTGCTGGAAGTTAGGAATCTGCGCCGCGGCCACCAGGCTTCCGAACCACACCGGGAGCAGCCTCGTTGCCGCAAAATGCAAAAGCCCGTGCAATCGGTTCATACCCCAACAAACCCGGATGGAACGCCGCAGTTGCGGAAAATCGGTTCCCCGCCGACCTCACTGGTTTGCGTAAAGCTTCACCAGCCGATAAAGAAACGTTCGGCCATCGTAAACCGATTGCACCCGGATGCGCTCGTTCAGGCCATGGATGTGCCCAAGGTCGGAATCCTGGAAGAGGCCTGAAATCCCATAGGTCGGGATGCCCGCGGGGTCCAGAAACTGGGCGTCCGTCGCACCGGGCTCCAGCGTCGGGACAACCGGGATTCCGGGCCACATCTCGTCCGCCAGTTTCTCGATCGGCTTTAGGATGCGCGGTGTCAACGGGGCTGGTTCCGCCACCGGTCCGCGAACCTCCGGAATGGTGACCGGGACGGCCGGATCGTCGACAATCTTGACCAGTTGCGCCAGCACGGCATCGCGCGTCACGCCGGGAAAGATGCGGCAGTTGATGTTGGCGCGAGCCCTCTGCGGCAAGGCGTTGGTGGCGTGGCCGGCGGAGAGCATCGTCGCCACGCAGGTCGTGCGCAGCATGGCGTGCCAATTCGGGTCCCGGTCCAGCACCGCCACCGAAGCCCGGTCGTCCGGATTCCCGACTACCGCTGCCATGGCGGCGCCGGCCTGGCCGCCGACGATCTTCGACATGCCCGTGAAGTAGGCGCGATTCGCGTCGTTCAGTTGAACTGGAAACTCGTAGCGGCTCACGCGGTCGACGGCGCGCACCAGGTGATAGATAGCGTTATCGGGCACCGGCCGCGAACTATGGCCTCCGGGATTGGTCGCCTCCAGCACGTAGTTCTGGGAGGTCTTTTCGGCAGCCAGAATTTCGAGCGCCACCCGGCGCTCCTCGGGGTCCAGAATACCGCCGACGCCTTCGTTCAGAGCGAACTCGGCATCGATCGCCTCGCGTTCGTGCTTGGTCAGCCAGCCCGCGCCGTTCAGCGCGCTGTTGGTTTCTTCCCCGCAGGTCAGCGCCAGTTTGATGGACCGCTTTGGCCGAAAACCCTCCTCCCGAAAACGGACCATGTTGTCGACCCAGATGGCGGCCTGAGCCTTCATGTCGTTGGTTCCCCGCCCGTAGAAGTATCCGCCTTCCTCGATCAGGGTGAAGGGGTCGCGCGTCCAGTCCTCCCGCCTGGCCTCCACCACGTCGACGTGGGCCAGCATCAGGATCGCCTTGGCCCCGGGCTCGGACCCGTGCAGCACCGCCAGCAGGCCGCCCTCCTTCGGATGTCCCTCCGGGACGAACGTGCGCACGTCCCGCTGCGGATAACCGGCGGCGAGCAGCCGCGCGCCCATGCGCTGCGCCGCCAACGTGCAATCGCCGGCGGACAGGGTAGTGTTGGTCTCGACCAGTTCCTTGTAGGTCGCGCGAAACCGCTCCAGTGTCGGGTCGGATTGGGCATATCCCGATCCGGCGCCCATCAGCATCGCAAGCGCGGTCAATGTGCTTCGACGGTTAATCCCCTTCACCCTCGGCCTCCCCAATCCTCGCGGTAAACGAGATTCTAGCACTGAGGGCCTGTCGGGGTTTTGTGGGGCAGGTTGGTAACCTGCCGACCGATGTCAATCGGTCGAGCCTGAGTACCGAGTCATTTGCTCCTGGCGTTACTCCGCTCTGAGCGCCGTCATGGGAGAAATGGATGCGGCGGCGTTCGCCGGCACCAGCGCCGCGATCAAGGCGCAGATGGCGAGTGCGCCAGCCGCTACTGCCAGCGCCAGCGGGTCCCAAAAGGAAACGTCGTATAACTGGCTCGAGATCAGGCGTCCGGCGGCTACGGCCAGCGGCAGGCCCAGTCCCAGCCCGATTGCCACCCGCGTAAACGCCCCGCGGAGTACGTGTCGAACTACCTCCGAGCGGTCGGCCCCAAGCGCCATGCGAATCCCGATCTCATTGGTCCGCTGCGCCACTGTGTAGGCTGTCACACCGTAGAGTCCGACCGCGGCCAGCAGCAAAGCCACCGTTCCAAACAGTTCCGCCAGGGTGGCGACGGCGCGTTCCTGATCGAAGGTGAGAGCGACACGCTCTTCCATGGTCCTCACGTTGACGATCGTCAAGCTCCGATCGATTCCCGCCAGCGTCCGGGTCAGCTCCGGTTCGAGCGCGCCGGGCGGGACACCGGTCACAAGCATGATTCCCCCGATGAAATGCGATTGCACTTCCACTCGCTTCATGAGCTCGTCTTTGTAATCGAAGTTCTGTGCGAGAGGTACATAAAACATGGGCATCGCCGGCCTGCTCAGGCCCCAACCGGCAAACTTCGCATCGCGCACGATCCCCACAATCCGGAAGGTGTCGGCGTTCTGGGGAAGATCGAGGCCGAAGTGCTGACGCCAGCCTTGAAAAAACGCTTCACGAAAGCCTCGTTGACGATCGCGACGGCCGCGGTGGTTTCGTTGTCTGCCTTGGTAAAGTTCCGTCCGCGCAGTGCCGTTATACCGAAATTCTGAAGATAATCCGCACTTACTCGGTCCCAGGAGGCACCCGCCTGTTCGCTCATCTTCGGTGCGGGATGGCCGGACACGAGAATGAGCTCGCCCCAGTTGTCGGTCAGCGGATTGTACAGGGCAAGACCCGATCCTTGTACCCCGGGCAGCCGGTTCAAAGCTTCTTCGATTTTCCGATAGAGCGCTTCCAGTTTCGGCAGCGTGTAAGTAGCCGGCGGTCGGTTGAGCGAAACCACTATGCGGCCGTCGGTTCGATAACCGAAATTCTGGTGTTCGAGCTTGTCGAGGCTCCGCGCCAGCATGGTCGCGCCCGCAACCAGCACGACTGACAGGGCGGCCTGCACCACCAGCAGCACCTT
>JBEKZL010000161.1:0-18295 GCA_049509915.1 Bryobacteraceae bacterium
GAAGGCGCGGTGGACGTGTACGGGCGCGTGTTCGCCGGCGACGGCAGCGTACACCAGGGACTCTACGTCACCGATGGGTCCATCATTCCGAGCGCGCTCGGCGTCAATCCTTTTCTGACCATCTCGGCGCTGACCGAGCGCTTTGTCGAGCGCAAGATTCAGCAACTCCAGGGCGCGGCCTATCCCGAGCCCGCGAAGCCGGTCAGCATGGCTGGCCTGAGCGCGCTCGACGCCATCGGCTATAACGAAGGCGAACTCGAAGCTCTGTTCCGCCGCTGTCCCACCATGGGGATCGATACCATTGTCAACCAGGGCGGCAACCCGGCGATCGACATCGCTAAGGAGACCATTTTCAACGACCGCTACTGGAAGGGCTTTTTCCCGCAGGGAAACGTGCTGAACGCCATGTCCTCGGCCATTTTCACTGGCTTCAAGAAGCAATTTCAAAAGCAGCCGAATGGACAATACACCGGCATCACCAGCGACACCGATAATCACATCCAGGCGCGCAACAGCCTGGAAGAAATCACCGTCGAAGTGGGACACAGCGATGGCACTCTGGAGCCGGGCAATTACGTTCTTCTTCGCTATCTGGATCCGCCCTGGCAGGGCTTTTACGACATCTTGAAGATCGTCAATCAGGACCTATTGATCGGGCGCGTGTACCTGGGTAAGTATCCGCACGGCGCGCGCGTTCTGACTTTTCCCATGTCCCGGCTCTACGGCTTCGGCCAGATGACGGATGACGACCATGACGCGCTGTACGCCGCCGGTACGGCGCCCGACGCCGCCGATCTGAACGGCGTTTGGCGTATGGATGTCATTTCCAACGCGAATCACGCAAGCGGAATCGCCTATCTGCAGTTCAGTAACTTGCCCGACGGGCGGTTCGAGGCGCGCTATCAACTTATGGGTCTCATCGAGGGATTGATCGTCCCAAGCTTCCTGAAAGACCATTTCCAGTTGCACGACTTCACCCCGTTTCACGACGAGATTCGCAAGGTGACCGCGGATTTCATGGTCGGCAAGTACATCACCACGCTGCCGGGCGCCACCGCTGAGCTGGTGGCTAACTCGTCGTTCGGTCTGTTCCACACCGAAACCGGCGGGCAATTCGGCTTCTACTACATGCTGACCCGAATCGCCGGGAAGCAACTGCCCACTAACACGCTATTGCGCCCGTTTCTCGATACACAATTGCCGGATGGCGTCGGCATGACTTTCAAAGAGCAGATGGTCGGCTGGTATTTCCCCGGAGAAGGCACGCCCGCGCCCGGTCTCGCCGGAGACCTTACCATCGCGCAGCGAATTCCAGCCAGCGGCAACCCACCCGGCGCGGTGACTTCGAGCTTCGAGGTCACCATGACGATTCGGGACGTCAACGAGTTCGTCGATGGCTATGAGCATGAGGCGCAGATCGCCGGCACGATCTCGTTCGCGCAATTCGCGGGTCAGGGTCCGGCCACTTTCCCGATCGACTCGGCGAACAGCCGGTTTCATTACCTTCGGGTGAACCTCGCCACGGGCGAAGCCGAGATGAACTATCATATCGAATTCCTCGCCGGCGGCAACCGTTTCCGCTTCGAAGGAGTGAAATACATGGAGAAGGACGTGGGCGATCTGCTCACCGACTACACTACCCTCTATTGCCACGTCCACCAGCAACAACCCGGCGGCGACAACGAAACGGGTACAGCGTTACTGAAGTTTCAGACGTTCGAAGATTGGGCCGCGGTGGAGAATCTGGCCGGCTTCCTGGGGTCTTTTCAGATCACCGGGACAAGCGATCCGGCGATGCAATTTCAGGCGCGTATGCGTTTTATCGCCTTCACCGCGCAGTTCGTTCAGCGCGAATTCGATCCTCTCGGATCGCTTGTCAGTTAGCCAGGTGCGATGTTTCGGGGCCTCGGCAACTTGTTCACGATCAACCGCTCCCTGACGGTCGCGGCTCGGAAAACGCACGAAACCGAGCCGCGGCCGTGAGCGGGCGGTCGCTTAATAGGTGACCCCAATTTCATACATACACAGGAGCCAGCCATGAGTCGACGAATTGCATTTTGCTCGGACGGTACGTGGGAGGGGACGGACGGCAACACCAACGTTTACAAAATCTTCAAGGCCATCGTCGCCATCCCCGGCGAACAATACCCGGTTTACGACGATGGCGTCGGCGCGGACGGAACGCCGATCGAGAGGCTGCTGGGCGGAGCAGCTGGCACCGGGCTTTTCCAGAAGATTAAGGATGGATATTCGGCGATTTCGAGCGTCTACGAGGAGGGAGACGAGGTCTTCCTGTTCGGCTTCAGCCGTGGCGCCTATACGGCCCGCAGCCTGGCGGGAATGATTGCCATCTGCGGGCTGCCGACGAAAAATCCCGATACCAACCTGGTGAATACGGCATTCGAGGCGTATCGAAGCAAAGACCGGAGGGCAGCGATTATGGCGACGCTGGGCGGCTATGGGCTGGTGGACGCAAAGCTCACCATGGTGGGAGTGTGGGACACGGTGGGGTCGCTTGGGATACCGGCGCTCGTCGGCGGAGTCGATCCGCTGTTATATGGGTTCCTCGATACGGGTCTGCACCCGGACGTTTTGAACGCCTACCATGCGGTTTCGATCGACGAGCGCCGGCGGGAGTTTCCCGCGACGCTTTGGACCGGGCCGTTCGCCGCCGGACAAATTGTCGATCAGGTGTACTTCTGCGGCGTCCATGGCGACGTTGGAGGCGGATACGTTGACGATTCGGGCACGGGAACTACGCTGTCCGACATAACGCTAAGTTGGATGATGAGCAAAGCGCAGGCGCTGGGATTGTCGTTCGACCCGGCCGTCGCGGCTCGATTTCCAAGCCCGATCGACAAGAAATATGCGCTGGACACGAAGCACGAGTCCTGGAGTCCCTTGTGGCTGTTCCCGAAGTCGAGGGAGATCGCTCAAAACGCGGCGTTGGCCAATAGCGTGGAGTTGCGCTGGCAGATAGACGTGACGTACCGGCCTCCCAATCTGTCACCCGCCGGAGGACTGCCCGGGGCGGGGTACGACCGCCGGACAGTCGTGGCTTAGCGGCATGTCCGGGGCATCGCCGGCCTACGAGCTCCCAATGAGAATCCCGGTGAGGAACACCAGTGCGCCTCCCAGGCCAACTTGCAGGGCCGCGGACAGGGGCGGGGTTTCCATATAACGGTGGCGAATCCAGGCGATGCTGGCCAGTTCCACGGCCACCACCGCGATGGCCGCAGTCATGGCGGTATGGAAATTGCCGATCAGGAACGGCAGGGTATGGCCGATACCGCCGAGCGCAGTCATCAGCCCGCATACCGCGCCGCGGACCCAGGGATGGCCGCGTCCGGTCAGGCTGCCATCGTCGGAGAGGGCTTCGGCGAACCCCATGCTGATGCCCGCGCCCACGGAGGCCGCCAAGCCCACCAGGAAGGCGTCTTCGGGGCGATGGGTGGCATAGGCGGCGGCAAATACCGGCGCCAGGGTGGAAACCGAGCCATCCATCAGCCCGGCCAAGCCCGGCTGCACGATTTGCAACACGAACAGCCGGCGGCTGGCTTCGGCCTCCTGTTTCTTCACGTCCGGGCCGACCTTGGCCTCTTCCAGCGCTTCGGCGCGGTTCTCGTGATAACGTTCTTCCTGCGCCAGGTCGTCGAGCAACTGGCGAACGCGGGCATCGTTGGTGCGGGCCGCGGCACGCTCGTAGAAGCGGCGGGTTTCGACCTCCATGGCGGCGGCCTGATTGCGAACCGCCTCAAGCCCCAACGGCCTGATCAGCCACACCGGCTTGCGGTTGACGAAGCCGCGGACGTCCTGACGGCGGATCAGGGGGATATGATCGCCAAACTTATCGCGTGACAACTCGATCAGGCGCCGCCGGTGGCCGGACTCTTCCTCCTTCATCTCGTCGAAGACCGACGCGGTCGCCGGAAAATCCTGGCGCAGACCTTCGGCGAAATCGGCATAGATCCGCTCGTCTTCTTCCTCGAGGGAAATTGCCAGGGCCAGGACCTCTTTTTCAGTCAGGCTATCGAAGCTTCGCATAAGTTGATTTTGACCCGATGCCATAGCTTATCGCCAGTCCAAATTCCGGTTACACTTGGCCGGTAGCAGAAGGTGCGCAAACAAATCCGAATTCGCGGCACTGTGCAGGGGGTTGGCTTCCGGCCGTTCGTACGGAACCTGGCGCGCGAACTCGGCGTCGCCGGCTTCGTGCGCAACACCGAGGCCGGGGTTGAAATTGAAGCCGAGGTTGAAGCCGGGGGCGCCCGGATGGGCGTTTTTCTGGAGCGGCTGCGCACCGAATGCCCGCCTCTGGCGCGGATTGCCGAAATCGACGTTTCGGACCTGCCGCCGGCCGGCGAAGCCGGCTTCGAGATCCGGCCAAGCGCGCGGCCGGTGGGAGATTTCGCCCTGCTCCCTCCCGACATCGCCACCTGCGACGACTGCCTGCGCGACCTCACCGACCCGGCCAACCGCCGCTATCTCTACCCGTTTACTAACTGCACCAATTGCGGCCCGCGCTACACCATCATTCAGGACGTCCCCTACGACCGCGCAGCCACCACCATGGCCGGCTTCCGCATGTGCGCCGCCTGCGAAGCCGAGTATCGCGACTCCGGCGACCGCCGTTTCCACGCCCAGCCGAACGCCTGCGCGGAATGCGGCCCGCGGATTTCGGCGGCACTCGAGGAAGTGCGCGGCTGGCTGGCCGAAGGGCGAATCGTGGCCATCAAAGGGCTGGGCGGTTATCACCTGGCCTGCGACGCTTCGAGCCACGGCGCGGTGCGCCTGCTGCGCGAGCGGAAGCGACGGGGCAACAAGCCTTTCGCCCTGATGGTCGGCACCCTGGAAGACGCCGCCGCGATTTGTTTTGTGGACGACGAAGCGGCGCGCGAGCTGACCGGCCCGCGCCGGCCCATTGTACTTATGCGCCGGCGCCCCGACACAACGCTGTCGCCCACCGTCGCGCCCGGCGTCCCCGACCTCGGCGTGATGCTGCCCTATACACCGCTGCATCATCTGCTGTTCGCGGGCGGCGAATTTCGGGCGCTCGTCATGACCAGCGGCAACCTGAGCGAGGAGCCGATCGTGAGCCGGGAAGAGGAGTTGCCAAGACTGCGGCAGCTTGCCGACCGCTTTCTTACTCATAACCGCCCCATCCGCACGGCTGTGGACGATTCCGTGGTGCGGTTGTTCCGCGGACGGCCGGTGGTGCTGCGGCGCTCCCGCGGCTATGCCCCCGCGCCGATCGACCTGGGTCGCCCGCTGCCCGCGCTGGCGGCCGCCGGCGGCGAGCTCAAGAACACCTTCTGCCTCACCACCGGGCACTACGGCATCCTGAGCCAACACATCGGCGACCTGGAAAACTACGAAACCCTGGTCTTCTTCCGCGAGACCCTCGATCACATGCAGCGTTTCTTCCGGGTGAAACCGTGCGCCGTCGCTCACGATCTTCATCCCGGTTACCTCAGCACTCGCGCTGCTCTCGATATGGACCTGCCGGCGATCGGCGTGCAACACCATCACGCCCATGCCGCCAGTTGCATGGCGGAGCATCGCCTGGAAGGCAAGGCGATCGGCGTGGCGTTCGACGGCACCGGCTACGGCGCCGACGGCGCCATCTGGGGCGGGGAAATATTGGTCTGCGACTACGCCGGCTTCGAACGCCGCTTTCACCTGCGCTATATCCCGCTGGCCGGAGGCGATACGGCGGTGCGCGAGCCGTGGCGCGCGGCGCTGGCTTACCTCGGCGACGCCGGCCTCGGCCCGGCGGATGCGCCCGCGCTAGGCAAAGTGGACGGGCGCCGCATGCGGGTGGTCTCGACTATGATCGAGCGCGGCTTCCAGACGGTGGCTACTTCTTCCTGCGGACGCCTGTTCGACGCCGTTTCCGCCCTGCTGGGAGTGTGTCTGGAGAGCCGCTACGAAGCCGAAGCTGCCATGAAGCTGGAAGCGATAGCGGACGACGACAAAGCCGCCTTCGGCTTCGAGTTGTCCAGCGAGGAGATCGACCTGCGCGAAACCATCCGCGCCTTGATTGCCGGCCTCCGCCGCGGCGACACCGTTGCCAGCCTGGCCGGGCGGTTCCACCATACGCTGGCGCGCGCCATTGTCGAGGCCTGCAACCAGGTGCGCCGCACCGACGGACTCCACCGCGTCTGCCTGAGCGGCGGCAGCTTTCAAAATATGCGTCTGCAGGAAGCCACCCTAGCCGGCCTGGAGGGCGCCGGCTTCGAAGTATACTGGCAATCCGAAGTCCCGCCCAACGACGGAGGACTGTCGCTCGGCCAGGCTGTAATCGCGTGCGCGCGGGTGGAGGGGTAACGCCCTTACAAAGGTTGCTGCGGAAGTCACGGAAGGTTTCCGGCTCGGGTGTCCCGCTTCGTCCGTCCAATATAGTTGAAAGCGATCCCCCCGCCGTGCATCTCGTTGCTCCGGTTTGTGCCGCAAGAGTCATCAGTTGTTAACATTCGCTTGTTAAATTCTCCAGGAGGCCCTCTTGCAGCGATTCTCCACCAGGTGTGTCTGGCTTAAGGCGTCCGCAAGAACGCACCGAGCCAGCGGACGTAGTAGCGTGGCCGGTCGTTAAAAAGCCGCGGGCAATGATGTCTGTCCGCGACGGGGAAATCGGAGTAATTCATTGGAACCACATCGCCAAACGCTATTCGTGTGCTTATTCAGCCTGTGTGCGGCCGGCTCGGGCGGCGCGCAAACTATGGGCGCGATCACCGGTCGGGTGATTGACAATTCCGGCGCGGTCCTGCAGGGCGCCCAGATTCAGGTCCAACCCCTGGGGGTAAGTGTCGCGTCCGACGCCGAGGGTGACTTCGCGCTTTCCGGTTTGCCCGCGGGCAGCTACAAGATAACCGTCTCGTACGTCGGCTTCGAGTCATTTGAGAAGGACGTTGCGGTAACGGCCGGCGAGGTCCTGAAGCTGGACGTGAAGATGCAAGTCACTTCGGCCAAACAGGAGATCATCGTCACCGCGGAACGGCCGCGCGGTGAAGCGGAAATCATCAACCGAGAGCGCACGGCCGATAACATTCTGCAAGTGCTGCCAGCGGAGGTGATCACGTCTCTGCCCAACGCCAATGTGGCCGACGCGCTGGGCCGGTTGCCTTCGGTCACTCTCGAGAGGATCGAAGGCGAAGGCGTTTATATCCAGGTGCGCGGCACCGAACCGCGCCTGACCAACGTGACCATCGATGGAATCAGCGTCCCGTCGCCGGAACCGACCGTTCGCCAGATACGGCTGGACGTGCTTCCCGCCGATCTGGTGGAGTCGGTGGAAGTCAATAAGACGCTGGCGCCGAACATGGACGGCGACGGCATCGGCGGCTCCGTCAATATGAAGACCAAGACCGCCGGGGAGTTCCCCACGGTCAATCTTTATGGCATAGGCGGATGGGATCCGATCATGGGCGGCCGGTACAACGACCAGTTCGGCGGCACGGTGGGGCATCGGTTCTTGCGGAGCAAGAAACTCGGTATTCTTTTTGGCGGGTCCTACGACTTCAACGGCCGCGGCATCGACAATCTTCAGCCGGCCATCGACCCCGCCTCCACTTTCTCGAAGCCGATCTACGACGACAACACCATCCGCGAGTATCGCTACTATCGCAACCGCTGGGGCTACGCCGGGTCGTCCGACTATAAAATCAGCGATTTTTCCAGCATCTACGTCAGAGGGCTGTATTCCAACCTGCAGGACTATGGCGATAAGTGGTATTACGAGCCGCAGGCCACCAGCGCGCCCAAGTTTTATACATCGAGCAAGCGTCCCGACGCTTCCATCTCGAGTTATACGCTGGGCGCCAGAAAGCAGTTCTCCTCTTCTTTGTTATCCTGGGAAGTTTCGGTTTCGCGTGCGTACGAGCTGGATTCGGCGGGCAATCCCAAGGCGGACTTTTCGTGGATCGGGTCGAGCCTGATCTGCGGATACAATCCGGTGGGGCAAGCCAACCCGAACATCCCTCACTTCGGCAACGGCTGCGACCTGGCCGGCTCGCCCCTCCAGGTGGCTTCCAACTGGGGTTTCAAAGACATCACCACTTCCACCGGCCAATCCGACCAACTGAACCTGACCGGATCGGCTTCGTACTCGACCAACTATCATGTCGGCTCGCACTACGGCATATTCGAGTTCGGCGGCAAAATTCGCAACGGTCACAAGTTTCAGAACGCCACCGAAACCGTCTACGACGGCTGGAAGGCGGCGAATTACCCGATGACCCAGTTCCTGGACAGTTTCAGCAGCAGTAACTATATGAGCGGTAACTATTTCGGCGGCCATTACGGGCCGGTTTCGAATTTCAACCAACTGCAGAGCTTCACGCTGGCGAACCTGTCGAGTTATGTGGACGGCTATAAGACGGCGTCGGACACTTACCCCAATATATTCGATACCATCGAGCGCATTTCGGCCGGCTACATCATGAATACGATGGATTTCGGCAAGTTGCACATTCTGGCCGGGGTGCGGTTCGAAGGAACGCAAATGGACACGCTGGGCTACAATGTCACCTTGTATCCGGCGGGGAGCGGCAATTGCAAGACCAGCACGGGCTGCGGCGTACCGGTGCCGGTGACAAATAATCCTTCCTATGCGGATGCGTTGCCGAGCGTTTCGCTGCGGTACGCGCTGTCGGGCGAGTCAGCCCTGAAAGCAGTGTACGCCCGCGGAGTTTCGCGCCCGGACATCTACCAGCTGGTGCCCTACGTGACCGAGGACGATTCCACCAATCCCGCCACGATTGCGGAGGGCAATCCCCACCTGAAACCGGCTCATGCCAACAATTACGATCTGCTATACGAGCGGTACCTCAATCCGGCCGGCATTTTGCAAGCGGGCTTCTTTTTCAAACAGATTAACGACACGTTGATCAGTACGTCTTACACCGCCTCCAGCGGGCCGTACCAGGGCGACCTGGTCTCCCAATGGATCAACGCCAGCAACGCGGAGCTTCACGGTTTCGAGATCTCCTACCAGCAGCGGCTCGCCATGCTGCCGGGGCGGTTGGGCGGCTTTGGAATGATGGCGAACTACAGTTGGACGGGGTCGGAGATCAAGAGCATTCCCGGACGATCGGACAGCCCCACACTGCAACGCCAGGCGCCCAACAGTTGGAACATCAGCCCGACTTACGACCGCGGGCGTCTTTCGATTCGCGTCGGGCTCTCTTATAACGGAGCCAGCATCTACCAGTACGAGTATCAGACCGCGTCGGACCCAACCGGCCTGGGTCCTAAAGGGCCGACCGGGGACGTTTATACAGCCGCGCACCTGCAGCTCGACACGCAGGGGAGCTTCCGCATCGGGCACGGCCTTTCCGCGGTGGTGTACGGCTTGAACCTGACCGACGAACCCCTGGCCTATTACAATGGCAGCCCGATTTTCGTCAATCAGCGAGAGTGGTACAAACCGACTTATGCCGGCGGGTTGCGCTATAGTTTAAACCGTGAAAAGTAGCCATCTGCTAGGGCTCGCCGCGGCAGTGCTGGGAACGCTGGCTGGGGCCGCGCAACCGGAGCTCCAATACGTGGTGATCGTCAGCCGCCATGGCGTACGCGCGCCCACCTGGGACCGGACGCGCCTCAACCAGTACTCCGCTCAGCCCTGGCCCGAGTGGGGTGTGGCCCCCGGCGAACTTACGCCACACGGCCGTGCGCTGATCGAGCTGCTGGGCGCCTATTATCGCAGTTGGCTTGCGGGGGAACATCTGCTCGATCGCGAGGGATGCGGGGACCGAAGCCGAATCTACATCTACCCGGACAAGGACCAGCGTACGGTGGAGACCGGCCGCGCGTTCGCCGAATCTCTTCTGCCCGGGTGCGGACTGGAAACCCGCGCGGAACCGGATGGCGGCGCCGATCCGCTGTTTTCCGGAGCCGGGACTCCCGACCCGGCTCTCGCGGCGGAAGCGGTGCGCGCCCGGCTGGGGGCCGATTCGGGACGGCTGCTGGCGGACCACAAAGAGGCGCTCGACGCTCTTCGGCAGCTTCTCACCGGAGGCAAGCCGGTGCCGAAGGCGCTCGACCCGGCGGAAGCAATTGGCGTAGCGGCGACGCGCAAGTCGTTCGAACTTGAGGGGCCGTTCGCCGTCGCTTCCACCCTAAGCGAAGACCTGCTGCTCGAATATGCAGAGGGAATGGAGGGCGCGGAACTCGGCTGGGGGCGCCTGACCCGGGAGAATCTCTTTCGGGTGCTCGGGTTGCATCGCGTGTATGCCGACCTCATGCGCCGCACCCCGTATCTGGCACGCGCGCGCGGGTCGAACCTGTTGGCGCATATCTTGCGCTCGATGGAGCAGGCTGTATCCGGCGGCCGGGTGGCGGGAGCCGTCGGTCCGGCCGGCGATGCCGTTCTAATGTTGTGCGGCCACGATACCAATCTGTCGAATCTCGCTGGGATGCTCGGCCTTTCCTGGAGCTTGCCCGGGTACCAACCGGACGAGACCCCTCCTGGCGGCGCGCTGATATTTGCGCTATGGCGCGACCCCGGAGATAAGCAGTACTTCGTGAGAGCCCGGTTCGTGGCTCAGACCCTCGATCAAATGCGGCATGCCGAGCAGTTGACGGTGGCAGCGCCTCCCGCCAGCCAGGAGTTGCCGGTTCCGGGCTGTGAATCAACGCCGCCAAAGACCGCGTGTCCCTGGGAACGGTTCCAGATCGCTATCCGGAAGGCGATCGCACCGGAATTCACGACGCTCAGTGCCCCGAATTGAGGGACGGGCGGCCTGATGCGACGAATCAAGTAAACTCACGCGCTGCGCCTGCAAAACCGTGTATTTGCAAATGCTGTTTCCGTCCGAACCATTTCAGCGTAAAATCAGCTCAATGGCGGCCCGCGCGGAAAATACGGCCGGCCAGCCTATTGACACCGCCGACGTGGCGGGTAAAATGCAGACTGGCACTGAAATTTCTATGGGAACGGAAGTGGCGCAGAATGTTTAGAGGTAAAAAGATCCGTCCGGAGGCCTCCGGGGACGCTGAAGGTTACAACAGCAGCGATGTGGCGCGGATTTGTGGGGTCAGCCTCCGTCAGCTGCAGTGGTGGGACGAGCGCAACGTGGTTTCGCCCCGCCAGGACGGGCACAAACGCATCTATTCCACCCAGGAAGTGGTGGAGATTTCGGTGATTGCCGAACTGCGAAGGAAGGGCTTCTCGCTGCAGAAGATCCGGCGTGTGTTGCGATTTCTGCAGAAAGACATGGGCAAGCGCCTGGCGGACGCAATCGCGGCCAATTCGGAGATTCATCTCTTGACGGACGGTAAATCGATCTATCTGGAGGAGACGCCCAACCGGATCATCAATCTGCTGAAGAACGCTCGCCAGCCGATGTTTCTAGTGTGCGTAACCGACCAGGTGCATCGCCTGGACGAAGTGGCCGAGCGGAAACCGGCCCGGTCCGAGTCCGGCACCGCGTCGCGCAGAACCCGAGCCGCCGTATAGCGGCGAGGCGATGGGCATTGTCAGCTCCGCAAGCCGGTGCTGCGATAGAGGGATAGGGTGATCAGGCCGAACAGGCACAGCGCCACGGCGATATAAGAGTAGGGGCTGTACTCGTTCAGCGTGCCAGTGAGCTTGTGGACCCCGGAGAATAAGTCATCCCGGAGTTTTGGCGAAATCGCCAGGAAACTGCCGCCCAAGCCGAGGATTCCGAAAGCTCGAATCATAACCGATTCCATTTTGACTCATTGTCTAGCATAACGAAAGATGCTAGGGTACCTTATCGGTACTAAGGGTCCTGTTATCCCAAGGGTTTGCGCGTCCAAACACTACGCTATGATAGAGGGGAAGGAAGGGAGACGCCGGCCGGCACACCGGCCCTGGTATCCATGAAAACCCGCAGTAGCTTTTTCCTCACTCTGGCGGCGGCATTGCTCGCCGTGTTCGCACTGTTTTGCGCGCCTGTTTTTCACGCGCGCGCGGCAACCTCCGGAGACGATCTGGACAAATCGATGCACGAGGTGGCATCGGCGTACGCCTTGCTGGAAAGGAACTTCGCCGATCCGGTTTCCTCAGAGCGGGCCTTCTATCAAGGCGCCATCCCTGGCATGCTGCACACCCTCGATCCGCACTCCAACTTCGTGGATCCGACCGAATACCGCGAGATGCAGCAGCGGCAGAGGGCGCAATATTTCGGGGTGGGGATGCAGATCGGCATGGACGGCCCCAAGGTGATTGTCGACCGGCCCTTCGTGGGATCGCCGGCGTACCGGGCGGACCTGCGCCGCGGCGACACGATTGTGGGTGTCGACGGCAAGGATGCCACTACCCTGCAATCGCCGGAGGTGGCGGACCTGCTGCGCGGACCCCGTGGCACCAAGGTGAGCGTTTCGGTGCGCCGTGTCGGCGTGGACCAGCCCATCACGGTGGAAGTGATCCGTGGAGAAATTGAAACCAGCCTGGTGGATGCGTTCTGGGTGAAGCCCGGAATTGCCTTCCTGCGGATCGACAGCTTTGAAGCTCAGAATGTCGCCGAAGACGTTGAAAAGGACATGGCGAAATTGGGCGAGGAGAACGTCAAGGGCCTGATCCTCGATTTGCGTGGTAACCCGGGCGGACTGGTGAGCGAAGCCGTGCGCGTGGCCGGACGTTTCCTGCGCGAGGGCCAACTGGTGGTTTCGCACCATGGCCGCGCGGAAACCGAGCAGGTATTCCGGGCGCGGTCCGTGGCCGCGGCACAGAAGTATCCCATGGTGGTATTGGTGGACAGCCGTTCGGCTTCAGCCGCTGAGATCGTTTCCGGGGCGCTGCAGGATCACGACCGAGCCTGGGTTCTGGGGGAAACCACCTTCGGCAAGGGCCTTGTGCAGGCCCAGTTTCCGCTCAATGAGGGGGCCGCGCTGCTGCTCACCATCGCCCACTACTACACTCCCAGCGGGCGCCTGATCCAGCGCGACTACTCGCACGAGTCGTTCTTCGATTACTACTACGCCAAACACGGCGACACCAACAACACCCAGGATCTGAAGTCGACCGACAGCGGGCGCAAGGTCTACGGGGGCGGCGGCATTACCCCGGACGAGAAGTACCCCAGCACAGTCTACAACGTGTTTCAGCGCCGCCTGGCGCCCTATTCCTACTTGTTTTTCCGGTTCGGCAATGTTTACTTCAATGGCGCCAAGCCAGCCTTGACGGACGGCTGGCAACCGGACGACGCGGTCATCGAGCGTTTCCGCGATTTTCTCAAGACTCAAAAGGTCACCTTCACCGACGCCGAATTCGACGCCAATAAAGAATGGGTGCGCGGGGAGATTCGCTGGGAGTTCTATTTCCGCGCCTTCGACAAACCGGCCGGGGATCGCGCCCGCTGGCTGGACGATGCGGAAATCAAGAAGGCCATCGAGAGCATGCCGCGGGCACAGTCGCTGCTGGAACAAGTCGAGCGGGTACTGGCCATGCGCGCCGCCAAGGGGTAAGCTTGGAATCGTATGTCCGAGCCCGCAACCAAGGACGATATTCTCCGGCTGGAGAAGGCGACAGGAGACGATATTCTCCGCCTGGATGACGCCGTTCTCCGCCTGGAGAACTCTATCAAGGACATGTTGTTGCAGGACAATCTGGACCGTCTGGACTCCCGCCGGGACAGTTTTCTGGCGCGCTTCGACAACCAATCCGACCGGTTGGACCGGCAGGCGGGATTGCTGCAAACAGGCCGGGTTTGGACGGTCAGAACCGACGCCCGTATCGACAAGGTGGAATCCGCCCTGGAAGAGAAGGACAGGCAAATCGATGCCATCTCCGAGCGCGTGCGGCGGCTCGAAGAACGCGGCTGATTCTCTATCCCCGCTCCAGCAGCCCCAATAACTTTTCCTGCACCGCCTCGGCCGTCGGGTTGTCCGGCGCAATCACCAGAATGGTGTCGTCCCCGGCGATGGTGCCGACTACTTCCGGCCATTTCTCGCTGTCCAGCGCCACCGCCACCGAGTTGGCATGGCCGGGGGAAGTCTTCAGTATCACCAGGTTCTGGGCGCGTAGCACGTCCTGCAGAAACTCGCCGGCCAACAGCGAAAACTGCGGGCCCGATTCCTCCGGCGCCATCTCCTGGTAGCCTTCGCGGGTCTTCACCAGCCGCAAATCTCGGATATCGCGCGACAGCGTCACTTGAGTCGCGGCGATACCCTGGTTCTTCAATTCCTGCGCCAGTTCTTCCTGCGTGCCAATGTGCTTGGAGCGAATCAGCTTCAGAATCTGGCCCTGCCGATACGTCTTTGTCATACTCTCATTCGCGCCAGGCGCCGGCGCGCCTCTTCGAGCGCCCCAGCAACCGCGCCCGGCCCCGTGCCGCCGGCGATTTCGCGCGATCCCATTCCTTTCTTCGGATCCAGCAGCGCGGCCAGATCGGCAGTGAATTCCGGCGCAAACCTCTGCATCTCCGCCGCCGTCCAGTCCGAGGGTTTCCTGCCGCCGCGAACGCTTTCGAGCACAAAGCGGCCTACAATTTGATGCGCCTGGTGAAACGGCGTTCCGGCGCGCGCCAGCGCTTCGGCCAAGTCGGTAGCCACCACCCAGCTTTCCTCCGCCGCGCGGGCCGGACGCTCTGGATTCATTCGCACCGATTCGATCGCCACCCGCGCCATCTCGAGCGCGCCGGCCAGTTGGTCGGCTGCTTCGAATAGCGGGACCTTGTCCTCCTGCATGTCGCGATTGTAGGTCATCGGCAGCCCCTTCATAGTGACCATCAACGACGTGAGCGAACCGATCACGCGGCCGCATTTGCCGCGAATCAACTCCAGCGAATCCGGGTTCTTCTTCTGCGGCATCAGGCTCGACCCGCTGGTTACCCCGTCGCCCAGTTCCAGCCAGCCGAATTCTTCGCTCGAATACAGAATCCAGTCCTCCGCCAGCCGGCTCAAGTGAATCATGGCGACGCTGGCGGCATACAGGAAATCGAGCACGAAATCGCGGTCGCCTGAAACATCCATGCTGTTGCGGGTCACCCCGTCGAAACCCAAATCCCGGGCGATGGCATCGCGGTCGAACGGGAAGCCCGAGCCGGCCAGCGCGCCAGATCCCAGCGGCAGCACATTGGCGCGCGCCCGCGCTTCGCCCAACCGCTCCCAATCGCGCGCGAACATCTCGAAATAGGCCAGCAGGTAGTGCGGCCACAGCACCGCCTGGGCGCGGCGCATATGCGTATAGCCGGGAATCACCGCGTCCGGATACGCTTCCGCCAGGCTGACCAGCGCTTCCATCACGTCCGCCACCAGCCCCCGCGCGCGGTCCGATTCCTCCCGCAGCCACAGCCGCGTATCGAGCGAGACCTGCTCGTTTCGGCTGCGGCCGGTATGGATCTTGTCCGCGACCGCGCCCGCCTTTTCTTTCAGCTTGCGGATCACCAGCGTATGCACGTCTTCGTCCGCCGCGCCTTCCCAAAAGGCCGGCGACGCCGATTCCGCGGCAATGGCGTCGAAAGCAGCCACGATGGCCGCCCGCTCCTCCGCGCTCAGAATGCCCACCCGTCCGAGCGCCCGCGCGAAGGCCTGCGAGCCGCGGATATCGGCGCCGATCAGCCGCCGGTCGAAATCGAGCGAGCCCGAGAAGCGCTCGAACACCTCCGAGGGCCCGCTTTCAAAACGTCCGCCCCAGAGCTTCATTTGGATTTGGCGGCCAGCGCCCGGACCTTGATGGGCAGGCCGATCAGGTTGATGAAGCCGAGCGCGTCCTTCTGGTCGTAGCTGGCGCCCATGGTGAAGCTGGCGATATCGAGCGAGTAGAGCGAGTGCGCCGATTTGCGGCTGACGGGCGCGATGTTGCCCTTGTATAATTGCAGCTTGATTTCGCCGGTAGCGGTCGCGCTCACACTCTCGAAAAATGCGTCCAGCGCTTCCCGCAGCGGCGTGAACCACAGGCCGTTGTAAACCAGCTCGGCGTACTCCAGCGCCCGCTGCTGCTTGTAGTGGAGCGTGTTCTTATCGAGCGTGAGCGCTTCCAACTCGCGCAAGGCGAAGTAGATCAGCGTACCTCCTGGCGTCTCGTAGCAGCCGCGGGACTTCATGCCCACGAACCGGTTCTCCACCAGGTCGATGCGCCCGATGGCGTGCTCGCTGCCGATCGCGTTCAGCGCTTCCAGCAGCTCGAACGCCTTCATGCTCCTGCCATCCACCGCGACCGGCACGCCTTTTTCGAACGTAATCGTGACTTCGCCCGGCGTATCCGGCGCCTGGGCGGGACTCTTGGTCAGCATCCAGATAGCTTCCGGCGCGGCGTTGGCGGGATCTTCCAGCTCGCCGCCTTCGTGCGAGATGTGCCAGATGTTCCGGTCGCGGCTATAGATCTTGGTGGTGGATTGGGCGATGGGCACGTGGTGAACGCGGGCGTATTCGATGGCGTCCTCGCGCGAGACGATATTCCATTCGCGCCACGGGGCGATTACGGCCAACTCCGGCGCCAGCGCCTTATAGGTCAACTCGAAACGCACCTGGTCGTTGCCCTTGCCGGTGCAGCCGTGCGCCAGCGCGTCGCAACCGGTAGCCAGCGCCACTTCCACCTGCTTTTTCGCCAACAACGGCCGCGCAATCGAAGTGCCCAGCAGGTATTTGTGCTCGTACACGCCGCCCGAGCGCACCAGCTTCCACAGGTACTGGGAGACGAACTCCTCGCGCATGTCTTCCACGTGGACTTCGGCCGCGCCGGTCGCGAGCGCCTTAGCTTCCAGACCCGAGAGCTCGTCCGTTCCCTGTCCGATATCGCCGCACACCGCGACGACCTCACAGCCGTAGTTTTCCTTCAGCCATGGAATGATGACAGAGGTATCCAGCCCGCCCGAGTAGGCGAGCGCCACTTTCTTGGGTTTGCTCATAAGAATCTTTAGCGTATCAGAGCGAGTCGGAGCCTCGACCGTAAGGGAGCGGTTGCCGGCTCAGCTCAGCAGCATCAGCAACAGCGCCTTCTGCGCGTGCAGCCGGTTCTCCGCCTGGTCGAACACCACCGAGCGCGCCGCTTCCATCACCGAGTCCGTCACCTCTTCGCCGCGCTTTGCCGGTAGGCAGTGCATGAATACGGCATCCGGTTGCGCCAGCCCGAACAACCGGTCGTTGACCTGGTATTCGCGAAACGCTTCGCGGCGCTCCACCGCTTCCTGTTCCTGCCCCATGCTGGCCCAAACGTCGGTATAGATCGCGTGCGCGCCGGCCACGGCCTCGGCCGGCTCATGCGTCAGCGTCAGCATAGTGCCCGAAGCCGCGGCCAATCCCTGGGCCTGCATCACCACGTCGGGATTCGCGTCGTAACCCGGCGGGCACGCCAGCGCGAAATCCATCCCCAGCCGCAGACAGGTCAACATCAGCGAGTGCGCTACGTTGTTGCCGTCGCCCACGAAGGCCAGCTTCAAACCGTTCAGCGCGCCAAAATGTTCCCGCACTGTCTCGACATCCGCCAGCGCCTGGCAGGGGTGGTAAGCGTCGCTCAACGCGTTGATCACCGGTACCGACGACCATTCCGCCAGCCCTTCCACCGTCGCCTGCGCGAATACCCGCGCCACAATCCCGTTCACCCACCGGTCCAAATTCCGCGCCACGTCCTTCAGCGGCTCGCGTACGCCGATCGGCCCCTCGATGAATACGCTGCCGCCGCCAAGCTGCAGGATGGCGATTTCAAAAGTGAGGTCCGCAGCGACGGCTTTTCAAACAGCAGCGCCACCGATTTCCCGGCCAGCGCCTGGCTGTAATCCCGGGGCGAACGCTTGACGTCGTCCGCCAGGTCGAGCAAATAAGTCAGCTCGTCATCGGTAAGATCCAGATCGCGCAACAAATCCGGCGCAGCGCATTTCAAGATCGGACTGGAAGAAGCAAGTGCAGCCATGGGTCGAACCTTTGGTGAATTTTTATTCACTCTAATGAATAATCACACATTTGGCGGGGCGGAGTCAAGTTGGGCCATCTCGGTTCTGTTGGGAGTCCGTGACACTACCTGGATTTCGGCGGGCGAGGCAGGTACGAAGCGGGGAGAAGAGCAGCGTCCCCAACCTTGGTGATGTGCGTTGTAGTACCATTAACGCTGTTAAAGGGCGCCGGCCTGAAGCGTCAGGTCTACGGGAGGTGAATGAACTTGTCGATCCCATTTGACTGGGTCACAGTGTTACTTCCGTTGATAGCCGCCGCGCATAACATCGATGAGTATTCGCGTTACGATGATTTCGTTCGCGCCTACCACTCGCGGTTCCTCGTGAAACAGGTATCTCGACCCGCGATGCGATACACTCTGATCGCGGTAACGCTGTTCGTCGCCGTGATCGCCGGGCTGGCGTACGTTCACAAGGGCGGCATCTATGTTGCACTCTGCAAC
>JBEKZL010000162.1:0-17572 GCA_049509915.1 Bryobacteraceae bacterium
CTCCGCCACCCGGACCACCTTGCCCATCAGCACGCCGCGATGGCGTGGGGCGCGTCCGCTCACCACCGCCTGATGGTTGGTGCCACTCAAAAAGAACGCACCGAGGCCGCGCGAGTAGACCTGCTCCAACTCCAGTTCGGCGGCGCGATCGATCGGAGGAGCCATCCCCGCCACGGCATCGTCCACCGCCTTGCGATAGGCACGCGTAGCCAGCGCCACGTAAGCGGCATCCTTGTAGCGGCCTTCGATTTTGAGGGCGGAAACGCCGATCCCGACAATCTCGGGAATCTGGCGCAGGGCGTACAGATCGCCGGGGGAAAGAAGATAGCGGGCATCGCCGAGTGGCTCGAGCTTGCCGTTCACCATCATTTCGTAAGGCAAGCGGCAAGCCTGCGCGCACTGGCCGCGATTGGCGCTGCGGCCGCCCCAGGCTTCCGACGAAAAACACTGGCCGGAAAAGGCGACGCACAGCGCGCCATGCACGAAGATTTCCAGCTCGCAGGCGGTCGCCGCGCGGATGGCGCGGATCTCGTCGAGCGAAAGCTCGCGGGCCAGCGTAACCCTGGTGGCGCCCAGCCGCTCGGCCAGCCGCACTCCCTCGGCGTTGGTCACCGACATCTGCGTGCTGGCGTGAATCTCGAGATCGGGAGCGATCTCCCGCGCCAGCCTGGCAATGCCCAGGTCCTGGACAATGATGGCGTCGGCGCCGGCCCGCGCAATGGCTTCGAGAGCGCGGCACGCCTCCCCGATTTCGTGCTCGAATACCAGCGTATTGAAGGTCACGTAGCCGCGTACCCCGCGCCGGTGCAGGGTCGCCATCGCCTCCGGCAGTTCGCTCGCCTCGAACCCCACCTTGGCGCGCGCCGTGAAGTGGCGCAGGCCGAAGTACACCGCGTCCGCCCCGGCCTCTATCGCCGCCCGCAATTGTGGCCAATAACCTGTCGGACTCATGATTTCGGGTTTGCGCACGGGTAGTTTCAGGAGAGAGCCGATCCACTCCTATGATACCTGGGCGGGACGTCCGGAACCCGGCGGGTGGCGACCGATCTCCAGGAACCTCACCCGATCCATGGCGTACCGGACCAGGCGCACACCTTCGCTTTCGAATTCGCCATCGAATTGCAGTCCGAGCTTCTCCATAATCCGGATCGACGCCCGGTTTTCAGGCATTGCGATGGAAACCACACGCTCCAGGCCTGCCCGCTCGAAAGCGTCGTCGAGGGCCCCGGCGGCTGCTTCACTCGCCAGGCCGCGCCCCCAATACGCGCGTGCCAGCCACCAGCCGATCTCCAGCTCCAGTCCGTCGCGCCAGATACCGACGCCACAGAAGCCAATCAGGTTCCCGGTAGGCTTCTCCATCAGCTTCCAGCGACAGAACCCGCGAGTGCGATACAGCTCTATCTGGCGGACGACGAACGACCGGATACGGTCGTCGCTCCAGGGCACGCCGCCGGTGATATAGCGCATCACTTCGGCATCGGTCGCGATCGGGCGGAACGCGGTCCAGTCGGCGCTCCGCCACGTGTCGAGGATGAGGCGCTCCGTCTCCAGGGCCATACCGATATCATTGCTCGACGGCGGCGACCCGTCCGTCCCGAAGGTGGACGCGGACGCCGGCGATGGCAGCGGCTTCGGCCGAGTGAGTGGCCATGAGCACGGCCGCGCCCAACCGCGTGGCGCACTCTTTCAGCAGCCCCAGCACTTGCTCGCCGCTGGCCGTATCCAGGTTGCCGGTGGGCTCGTCGGCTATCACCACCCCCGGCGAATGCACCAGCGCGCGGGCGATGGCGACGCGCTGTAGTTGGCCGCCGGAAAGCTGGTACGGCAGGCTGGAGGACTTCTCTTCCAGGCCAACCCAGCGCAGCCGCTCGCGGGCGGCGTCGCGGGCTTTCGGCACGCGCGCCAACAGCAGCGGCAGCTCCACGTTCTCCACGGCGGAAAGCGTCGGCAGCAGTTGAAAAAACTGAAAGACAAAACCGATGCGGTTGCGGCGCAATGCGGTCAATTCCCGTTCGCCCAGCGCGCTGGTGGAGCGGCCGTCGATCCGCACCTCTCCCGACGAGGGGAAATCCATGGCGCCCGCCAGGTTGAGCAGCGTGGTCTTGCCACAGCCGCTGCGGCCCACCAGCGCCGTCACGGTGGCCGGCATCAGTTCGAGGTCGATCGAGTGCAAAACCGGTACCGGCTGGCCGCCGTTGTCGTATGTTTTGGAGACGGCGCGGAGTTCCACGCGAGGGGCAGGCATCTCTCTCCATGTAAGCACGAAGTCGGGAGCCCGAGTGTGCTGTAAGCTGTATGCTGAGAGTCGTTGAGCTGACGGCTCTTCTGATGCTTGCCCCATGGAACCCACCGGCCAATACAACACGCGCCCGCGGCTGCTGATTCTGGTGGTCGCTTACAACGCCGAAAAGACCATCGACGCCGTGATCGCCCGCATTCCGGGGAGCCTGGCCCGGAAGTACGACGTGGAGATCCTGATTCTCGACGACGCCTCCGCCGACGCCACTTTCTCGCACAGCCATGGCCTGGGGCGGCGCCAGGAAACGCCCTTCCCCGTTCGCGTCCTGTTCAATGCCCGGCGCGAGGGATACGGCGCCATTCAGAAGCTGGGCTACCAATACGGCATCGAGAACGGGTTCGACCTGGTGGCACTGCTGCACGGCGACGGCCAGTACCCGCCGGAATGCCTGCTGGACCTTTTGGAGCCGCTGCGGTCTGGGGAAGCGGCGGCGGTGCTGGGCTCGCGCATGGCCACTCGCTGGGGCGCTCTCCGCGACGGAATGCCGCTTTACAAATTCGTCGGCAACCGCATCCTCACCTGGCTTGAAAACGGGCTGCTGCACACCGGTTTCAGCGAGCTCCACTGCGGCTACCGGGCGTACTCGGTGGACGCCCTGCGGGCGGTTCCTTTCGCCCGCAATAGCAACGATTTCGTGTTCGATACCGAGCTCGCGATTCAACTTCTGATCGCCGGCCGGAGGATTTCCGAGGCGCCCGTTCCGACCTATTCCGGCGACGAAATCCGGAGCGTCAATGGGCTGGTTTACGCCGCCAAAGTGCTGGCGGCCGCGATCAAGGCCCGGTTGCAGGAATTGAGCCTCTTCTACGATCGCCGCTTCGACTGCGCGCCTCCCGAAACCTATTCGCCCTATACCTTGAAGTTGCACTACACCAGCCCGCATTCGATGACCCGCGACCGGGTTCGGCCCGGCTGTCGGGTGCTGGACCTCGGTTGCGCCGGCGGCTACATGGGCGCGGTATTGAAAACTCAGAAGAACTGCTTCGTCCGCGGGCTTGACGTAACTCCGGTCCGGGATGGGATACTCGACGAGTTCGCCATTCACGACCTGAACGATGGCGTGCCGCCGATCGGGCCCGGCCAGTACGACGTCGTCCTGCTGCTCGACGTGATCGAGCATCTCAACCGCCCCGAAGCGTTTCTGGAGGAAATGCATCGCGCCCTCGGCGCCAGTCCCTCGACCGAGGTCGTCCTGAGTACCGGCAACGTTGCCTGCCTGGTGACCCGGCTCATGCTCCTCACCGGACAGTTCAATTACGGCAAACGCGGCATTCTGGATGTTACTCACACCCGGTTATTCACCTTTGCATCCATGCGGCGGGCGCTGGTGCAGGCGGGTTTCGATATTGTGGAAATCAAGGGCGTTCCCGCGCCATTTCCGTTGGCAATTGGCGATAACTTCCTGAGCCGGGCGTTATTGGCCATCAACCGCCTGGCCATCCACCTTTCCCGCGGTCTTTTTGCCTACCAGATCTTCATCCGCGCGACGGCGCAACCCACCCTGGAGTCGCTGCTTCGCGACGCCGAGGGCAAATCCAGAGAGAGGCTCGGAAGGCTCGAATCCGCACCTTTGCCCGCGATCGACCGCCTCGCTGGCCACGGCTAACGGCTGCGCCGTGGGGTACACTAAGGAACAGTGTTTCCCTCCGGCGACGTTTTTGTGGTGCCGGCTCTTCTAGACCATGAGTGTGCCATTTATAACCAATGCCGACCGCTTCCCGGTACCGGTCCGCCCCATGCGGAACTGGACTGGCGACTATTGGTATCTGATCGAAAATCTGGTGTTGAAGGATTTCAAGATCCGGTACCGCAATATGTCGTTGGGAGTGTTCTGGTCGCTGATCAATCCCCTGGTGATGATGTCGGTTTTGTGGTTTGTATTCACGCGGATTCTCCCCAATGGCAATATTCCCCATTACGCGCTGTTCGTCCTGTGCGGTCTGGTGCCGTTTAACGTCTTCACCATGTGCTGGCTTAACGGCACGATTTCTCTGATCGACAATGCGCACCTGATCAAGCGGGTCCCCGTCCCGCGCGAGGCGATTCCGGTCGCGGCGGTGTTAGCTAACTGCCTGCAGCTTGTCGCCCAGGTTCTGCTGTTGCTTTTCCTGGCGGCGGCGACGATGGGAATTCACCGCTCCTGGTTCTGGCTGCTGGCGATCTGGCCGTTCGAAGTTCTGTTCGTAACCGGTCTGGCGCTGATGTTTTCGGCCTTTGACGTCTACGTGCGGGACGTGCGCTATGTGGTGGAATCGACCAATGTAGTTCTATTTTGGCTGGTGCCGATCGTTTACGACTTCCGGTGGATTCCGACCCAATACCGTGTAATCTATGCTTACAATCCGGTCGCGGCCATGGTGATGGCGCTGCGAAACATCCTTCTCGATCAGACCGCGCCAGCCGGCTCGCTGCTGGCGAAGGCGGCCATCAGTTCGGTGGCGATGTTTCTTCTGGGACTGGCTGTCTTTCGGCGGCTCCGGCCGAGGTTTTATAACTTTCTATGAGCTCTCAGCCGGCAGTCGAATTCCGCGGGGTGTGGAAGACCTTCCACCGGCACACGGGACAGCTTCTGCTGCGCTCTCACTTCAAGAGGCTGCTGACCTGGAAGCAGAGCGTGGAACGTTTTCACGCGTTGCGCGATGTGTCCTTCCAGGTGGAGCAGGGCGAGAGTCTGGCGGTGATGGGGAAAAACGGGGCCGGTAAGAGTACCATGTTAAGCCTGGTGGCCGGGCTGGTGCCGCCGGATCGCGGCGACGTTGTGACCCGTGGACGCGTGGCGGCTCTGCTGGAGTTGGGCTCGGGTTTTCATCCCGATCTGACGGGCCTGGAAAACATTCGCCTCAATGCCGCCCTGCTGGGCTTCAGCCGAAAACGAACCGCGGTGCGACTGGAGGAAATCGTGGATTTCGCGGAGATCGCGGATTTTATCCGGGAGCCGCTGCGCACCTATTCGAGCGGCATGACGATGCGTCTGGCCTTCTCGGTGGCGGTGAACCTGGATCCCGATATTCTGCTCCTCGACGAAGTGCTGACGGTCGGCGACGCCGGGTTTCAGGCCAAGTGTTTTGACAGGATTCTCGACTTCAGGCGCCGAGGCAAGACGATCATTTGCGTTTCTCATGCCGCCGGCATGGCCGAGCGGTTCTGTGGGCGGGCGCTCTGGTTGGATCACGGCGGACTGATGCTGGACGGCGAGATCGTCGAAGTGGGTTGCGCGTATCAAGGCTACCTGAACGCAGGCGCGTGAGCCGGCCCAGACAAGCGGAATTGGTTGGCGAGGTGATCTTCAGGAAATGAGCGAATCGGCGACCTGCTGGTGCGGCAATTCCACCCTTGCACCCTTTTCCGGCGATTACCTGTGTTGCGCCGACTGCGAAACCCTGGTGTTGCGCCGCATGCCCACGGCCGAGCAATTGATGGTCGCCGACGACGAGCGGGATTTCTACGGACAAGACTACTTCGATTACCAAGCGCGTACCCGCGGCCATCCGGCGCTCGAGGAACGGTCGCTTATCGAGTTGCGCGAGCGCTGCCTGTATTGGCTGAGGACGCTCTTGCCTTACAAGCTGCCGCCAGCCAGGATCCTGGAGATCGGCTGCGCGCACGGAGCGTTTGTGGCCTTGCTGCGGGCCGCCGGATTCGATGCCATGGGTTTGGAGTTGAGCGCGGCAACGGCGGACGGGGCCAGACGCCGGTTTGACGTTCCCGTGGTGGCAGGCCCGATCGAAGCCCAGAACATCCCGCCCGAAAGTCTCGACGTCATTGTCTTGATGGATGTACTCGAGCAGCTCCACGATCCGCTCGATATGATGCGGAAGTGCCTGAAACTGCTGAAGCCAGATGGTCTGCTCTGTCTACAGACGCCGCGCTACCGGGAAGGCAAGACGCTGGAGCTCATGCAGGCGGATCAAGACCCATTCCCCGCCATGCTCGTGCTGGACCAGCATACATATCTGTTCAGTGGGAAGTCGGTTCGCCTGCTGCTGGAGCGGTCGGGAGCGGAGCACATTAGTTTCGAGCCCGCGATTTTTGGCGCCTACGACATGTCGCTGGTGGCCGGGCGTCAACCGCTCTCGCGGTTTGCCGAGGAGGAAATCGAGGCCAATTTGAAGCTCCGCCCTTCCGGGCGGCTGGTGCTGGCGATGCTCGACCTGGATCGCCATTGCCAGGTGGCACTCACTCGTTCCCGTGAAGTGGAAGCGTCGCTGGCTCGCCAACTCCAAAACGGAGCCATTCTGGAGCGCGCGTACGCCGAATCGGAAGCCGACCGCGCCGCCCGGCTCCAGAATATCTTGAAGCTGGAAGAACTGGTGCGCGCGGCCCAGGCACAGGCGAGCGTAACGCTTGCCTCGCTCGAGCGGATTCGGGCGGAAAACGGTGAGCTGGCCCGGCTGAACGAGCAGGATCGGATCGAGAACGAGCAAAAGCGGCGTGAGATCGAGCGCGTCCGAGCCGAGAGCGGCGAACTGGCTCGCCAGAGCGAGCAAAAGCGGCGTGAACTGGAAAGCCGGTTGGCTGACGAAGAGCGAAGGTCCTCGATCGGCGAATCACTCCTTGGGCGCATCCGGGGAAGCTACGTCTATCGGTTGATGCGGGCTTGCGGTCTTTGGGGATGGTTGGACGACAGCCAGCGCGCCGGCGCGCCGGACCGGCGCCCTGTGGCCTTGCGGCGGGTTGCGGTGGATCTCACCCCGGTCCAGCCAGGGGGCGAGAACGGCGGCGCCAAGGTGATGACTCTGGAGCTGCTGCGCCATCTGGCCCTGATGGCTCCGGAGTGCCAGTTTATTCTCCTGACTTCGGAGTCGAGCCATGACGAGCTGGCCGCGCTGGCCGCCGCCAATGTCAAACGGCTCTGCGTTCACCGGCCGGGCGGCGCGCTTTCCGCCGCCGATAATTTCGCCGTCCGTTTGCGGCGCGTCCTGGGCCGCGTGCTCTCCGTCCGGCGGCTCAATCAATTGGCGGGTTTGTACCGCGAAGCCACCGGCCAGGTGGTGGTTGGCAGCGACCTAGTGCGGCGGCTCGATGCGGACCTGCTGTTCTGCCCCTTTACCGCGCCTTACTACTTCCACCCTTCCGTTCCCACGGTTTCGGTCGTTTACGATTTGCAACACCGTGAGTATCGCCAGTTTTTCAGCGAACTGCAGGTGTACGAGCGGGAGCGCTCATTCGATCAGGCCTGCCGGCTGGCCAGCCGCCTGGTATGCATCTCCGATTACGTACGCAAAGCCGTGCTCGAATCCGGCCTGGTGCCGGCGGAACGGCTCGAAACCGTCCCCATTCAGTTGGGAGAGCGCCTGCCTCGGGTGGCTCCAGAATCGCGCGCGCCGGTGCTTCGGTCGCTGGGCCTGGAACCCGAACGCTATCTGCTCTACCCCGCCAATTTCTGGCCGCACAAGAATCACGAAATGCTGCTGACGGCCTTCGGACTATACCGCTCCAGCCACCCGGACTCGGATTTGAAACTGGTACTGACCGGGGCGCCGGGCACCCGCCAGGACTTTCTGGTGGATGCCGCCGCCCGTATGGGCATGAGCGGATCGGTGGTCTTCCCCGGCTATGTTCCCGAGGCCGATTTCAGCGCGCTCATGCAGGGTTCGATGGCGCTCATCTTCCCTTCGCTGTTCGAAGGGTTCGGCATGCCGTTGCTGGAGGCCATGGCCGCCGCCCGGCCCTTGCTGGTGAGCAATGCTACCAGCCTGCCGGAAGTGGCCGGGGACGCGGCGCTCTTGTTCGACGCCCGCCGGCCGATGGAAATCGTCGATGCCATCGCCCGAATCGCCTCCGATCCCCAATTGCGCGCCGAACTGGCGGCGGCATCGGCGCACCGCTTGCAGGCGTTTGGCGGCGCCCGCGAAATGGCGGCCAGTTATCTGAGGATTTTTCACGACGCGTGCAGCCAGTCCGCCGATCTGGAACCGGCCGTGCATGGTATCTTCGACGACGGCTGGCTCGGTGAGCGGATGACGGTGGTTTATGGGCGCGGACACGATTGGCGCCGGCTGCGCGTACGCCTGGCGGTTCCCGACTGGGCGCCGGTTCCGAAGCTCGACGTGCGCGTTTCTTCTCGCGGCGACGATGGCGACCGGCTGCGGATGGGGGTAGCTGCCGGAACCTCGGCCACCGTCAATGTGGCCCTCAGCGGCGAGACCGAGTGGGCCGAAATGAGGTGCTCGCCCACGTTTCAGCCGGACATCTGCGGAGCCGGCCCGGATTCGCGCGCTCTGTCGTGCCGTGTGTTGTCGGTCGAAATCGTCGGCGCCGACGGCATGGTTCTGGATTTGGGCGGGAAAACCCATGTCCCATAAAGTTACCGTGGTGACGCCCTCCTTCAACCATGGGCGCTACCTGTCGCGCACCATCCGCAGCGTGCTCGATCAGCAGTTCGACGGCGAGCTGGCGTTCCTGGTTCGGGATGGCGGCAGCCGTGACGAAACCGTTTCCATCCTCCGAGGATTCGGCGAGCGGATCGATTGGACGTCGGCACCCGACGGCGGACAGGCGGATGCCGGCAACCAGGGCATCAGCCGCGCCGCCGGCGACATCATCGGCTGGCTGAACTCCTACGACATTTATTATCCCGGTGCGATTGCCGAGGTGTGCGCCGCCTTCGACGCCGATCCGGCCGCGGACCTGGTCTACGGCGCCGCCAACCACATCGACGAGCAGGACCAGGTGATCGAACGCTATCCGGTGGAGGACTGGAATCTGGATCGTTTCCTTTATACCTGCTACTTGTGCCAGCCGGCGGTCTTCTTCCGTAAGAGCGTAGTCGAACGGTTCGGCGGCCTGAACCCGAGCTTCTATTACGCCATGGATTATGAGTACTGGGTGCGATTGGCCTTGAAAGGAGCGAAGTTCCGGCGCGTGCCTGGAACCCTGGCGGGTTCGCGCTTCTACCCCACCAACAAGACGCTGCGCGGGCGCGGCGCTGCCCACGCGGAATACAATCGGTTGATGCGCCGGCATTTGGGCCGCGTTCCGGACCGGTGGTTGGCCAACTATGCGCATGCCGTGCTGGACGGGCGCGGCGTTCCGCGGACCGCTGTGCCGCGCTTAGCGCTCATGGTTTCGGCCTTATCGCTGGCGGCGTCGCTGCGCTGGAATCATCGCATCTCGCGCGAGTTGGCGCGCAACGTGGGCGGCTGGGCGGGCGGAGCGTTGCGGGAGTGGTACCGGGGAGCGTTTCGCCGATGAGAGTGGGCTTCGATATCAGCCAGACCGGGCGCGGCAAAGCCGGGTGCGGATACTTCGCCTTCGGGTTGATTCAGGCTCTGGAGGCCGCCGATTCCCGCAATAAATACATTCTCTACCCCGCCGTGGGCGATTTATTCTGGGACCCGGAGTGCGCCCAAGCAACTTTCGCCCCTTCAAAAGCCAACTTCGAACGCTTCCCCTCGCCCGTGGATTTCGATGCTTCACGCCAGTTCTGGCTGGATTCCCGACCGGGATTTGAGGAGCGTATCGGCCGTCCGGACGTGTTTCACGCCAACAATTTCTTCTGCCCCTGGGGTCTGAAGAAGGCTCGGCTGGTCTATACCTTGCACGATTTGAGCTTTTTGCAGGAACCGCGCTGGAGCACGGAAGCCAATCGGATCGGATGCCTGCAGGGAGTGTTTAAGGCGAGTGTGGGGGCGGATTGGATTATTGCGATTTCCGAATACTCGCGCCTCGATTTCCTCAAAACCTTTCCCCACTATCCCAAGGAGCGAACCTCCGTCGTCTACCCCGCCAGCCGGTACCGGATGGGTGGGGCATCGACCCGGCCGGCCATCGACGGTTTGGAGCCGGGCAGGTTCTGGCTTTCGGTGGGAACCATCGAGCCGCGCAAGAACTACGCCGCCCTGCTCGATGCCTTCCGCATTCTGCGCCGCCAGCGCCCTGCCAGCGGGCCTTTGGTTGTGTGCGGCGGGAAGGGCTGGCTGATGGAGGATTGGCAGCGCCATCTGGAGGGGTTAGTACCCGGTAAGGACGTGATTGCGACCGGGTATGTGGCCGATGCCGAGTCAACCTGGCTGTTCGAAAACTGTCTTGCATTTGTCTACCCTTCCCTGTTCGAAGGTTTCGGCATGCCGGTGCTGGAAGCGCTGAGCCTGGGCGCGCCAGTGCTCTGTTCGAACGCCACCTCTCTGCCGGAGGTGGCAGCGGATGCCGCCCTTTATTTCGATCCCCGTTCCGCCGAATCCATCGCCTCCGTCATGGCCCTGATAGCCGAGAACGCCGGCGAGCGCTCCCGTCTGCGGCTGGCGGGCCCGCCCCGCGCCGCGCTTTTCTCGTGGGATACGTCGGCCGCCCAACTGATGGAATTGTACGCCCGCGTGGAGGCCGTGCCGCGCTACGGGGAATCGAACGGTGGCTAGGCGATTCGTCCTGCTCGATCGCGATGGCACCCTCATCGTGGAACGAAATTACCTGGCTGCTCCCGAAGGCGTGGAACTGCTCCCGAATGCCGCCGCCGGTTTGCGGCGCTTTGCCGGCTCCGGGTGGGGAAGGCTGCTGCTGACCAATCAATCGGGAGTGGGGCGAGGCTACTTCGATATGGCGGCTGTCGAGGCGGTCCATCGCCGGATGCTGGATCTGCTCGCCCAGGAGGGCGCGTCTCTCGAGGGCGTCTATGTTTGCCCGCACGCCCCCGAAGACGGCTGCGATTGCCGCAAACCCCGCCCCGGCCTGGCGCTTCGAGCCGCCGCCGAATGGCACTTCGACCCTCGCGCCGCCGTGGTGATCGGCGATAAAGCCGGCGACATCGATCTCGGCAAAGCCATCGGCGCCAGGACCATCCTGGTGCGTACCGGCTATGGCGAGGCCGAGTTGTCCCGCGGTGACGTCCGGCCCGATTGGGTGGCTGGCGGCCTGGAGGAAGCCGCGGAACTCGCCATCGCCGCAACCGGCGGCCGTGAAGAATTATAGCCGCCGCTGAACACAGGTGAAGAAAACAAATAACCTATTTGTTTTTTCAAAGCGGCCCAGCAGGCTCGGCGCTCAGAACTGCTGCGGCGCTTCGCCCAGCTTCACGTGGATGGCCACGTTCCGCCCATTGCGGTAGACGGTGAGGTTCAAAATGTCGCCGCCGTGCTTGTCGTTCAGAGCGCGCTGCAGCGCGTCTTTGGAATCCACCGGATGGCCTTCCACGGCCACGATCAGGTCCCCGCCCACTCCCAGCCGGTAATTCCCCACCACCACCATTTGCTCGGGGCCGCGTAATCCGGCCTCCTCGGCCGGCGAGCCGGGCTCTATTTGCTGGATCAGCAGGCCGCCCGAGGATGGCAGCCGCAGCATTTCCGACAGGTCGCCGGTGATCCAGACCTCGGTCAGCCCCAGCGTCGGCCGCGAAATATGGCCGCTCTTTTGAAACTCGTCCAGCATCGCCTTGGCCCGGTTGATGGGCATGGCAAAACCGATCCCGATATTGCCCTGGCCGTAAATCGCGGTATTGATGCCAATGACGCTGCCGTGCGAATCGAGCAGCGGCCCGCCGCTATTGCCCGGATTGATGGCGGCATCGGTCTGGATCATCCCCCGTAGCGTCTCCCCCTCGGTCTGGATGTTACGCCCCAGGGAACTGACCACCCCCGTGGTCAGGGTGCCCTCGAAGCCGAACGGATTGCCGATCGCCAATACCTTCTGCCCCACCACCAGGTTCTCGGAATCGCCCAGGTGAAGGGTCGGCAGCTTGCGCCCCGCGTCGATCTTGATCAATGCCAGGTCCGAATTAGCGTCCACTCCCAGCACCTTGGCCTTGTACTCCTTCATGTCCGCCAGTTTGACGGTCAATTGCGTGCCTCGGCCTTGCAGCACGTGGTTGTTGGTGAGAATTTCCCCGTCCCCGTTGATGAGAAAACCCGAACCGGTGCCCTTCGATGGGTAGAGTTGCAGAAACCAGTTCTCTACATAGACGATGGAGGTCACGTTGACCGTCGCTTCGCGCGCGGACTTATAAATATCGATATTATTCTGCTCGTCGGGCGAGTATCCCGTGGCTGCCGAGGCCGGCTCCTCCCACAGGCGAGAACCCGCCGGAGACAGTAACTGCCTCAGCCTCCAGTGACCCGTCGAAGTAAATACCACAAACCCGGCTACCAGCAGGATAGCCCAGGCGAACAGCCGCAGAATTCTCATGTCTCAAATCTCTCCCGCCAGGCACTGCCGCCGGGCCGTCCGCTCGCCCTCGAGCGCCTCCCAAACGGCTCTCGTCTGGCGCAGCGTGTCGTCTTTCTCGGCCGACGTGTCAATCGTAAAGTGGGCGCGCTTCTTCTTCTCTTCGAGCGGCATTTGTCGCGCCAGCCGGGCGCGCACGCCGGCCTCGGTGGCGCCCGTCCGGCGCAACGCCCGCTCCAGTTGCTGCTCCGGCCGGCAATACACCAGAATCATCCGGTCGAAATCCTTATCGCGGCCGATTTCAATCAGTATCGCCGCTTCCACGACCGCAATCCCGTCGGGGTGCTCCGACTGAAACCGGGCGATCAATTCCTCTTCGCGGCCGCGCACCGGCGGATGCACCAGCGCGTTCAAACGGGCCAGCCGATCCGGCGCTTCGAAAACCTCGGCCGCCAGGAGCCCCCGGTCGATCCGCCCGTCCCCGGTCAAAATTCCCGGGCCGAACTCCACCACAACACCGGCGTAAGCTTCCCCATCCGGCTCCAATACTTCGTGCCCCAATTCATCGGCCTGAATCAGCAGACAACCCAGGCGCGCCAGTTCCTCTCCCACGAACGTCTTGCCGCTGGCCAACCCCCCGGTCAGCCCAACCTTCAGCATATCCTTTCCTTCTACGTGGGACAGGCCTCCGGGCCTGTCGCCGCCGGCTAATGGCAGCTCCCTAGCAGTCGCGGGGTGAAATCGCCGCGCTCCGCTCCCCCGCGGCTACCGTGTTCGCCATCAGCATGGCGACGGTCAGGGGACCGACGCCGCCCGGTACCGGCGAGTATGCGCCCGCCCGCTCCGCCACGTCCATCGGATGTACGTCGCCCACCACCAGACTGCCGCGCTTATCGAAAGCGGCCAGTTTCTCCGGCGAGTCGCGAAAGATGCGTGCCGCCAGCGCGCGGTCGGCGATGTGATTGGTCCCCACGTCGATAACCGTGGCGCCGGGCTGGATAAAATCGCCGGTAATCGATGCCGGCCGTCCCATGGCGGCCACTAGAATATCGGCTTGGCGGCAAATGCCCGCCAGGTCGGGGGTCTTGGAATGGCAAATCGTCACTGTGGCATTGGCATGCATCAGCAGCATCGCCACCGGCTTGCCCACAATATCGCTGCGCCCCACCACCACCGCCCGTTTTCCGGCCACCGGGATCCGGTAGCGCGCCAGCAGTTCCATAATCCCGGCCGGCGTGCAGGCCCGCGGCGCCGGAAGCCCGGCCACCAGGCAGCCCACGTTGTACGGGTGAATCCCATCCGCGTCTTTGGCCGGAGCGATTCCGAGCAGCACCCGCTTCGCGTCCACTTTCGGTGGCAGCGGCAACTGCACCAGGATGCCGTCGATATCCGCGCGCCCGTTCAACTCCCCGACCACGGCCAGCAGTTCGTCAGTGGTAACCGATTCAGGCGGCGCAATCGTCTCCGAGTAAATTCCCAGGTCCGCGCAAGCTTTGATCTTGTTGCGGACATAGATTTCCGAAGCCGGATTCCGTCCAACCAGCACCACCGCCAGCCCAGGCCGCCGTCCGCGCGCCGCTAACGCCGCGACCCTCGGCGCCAGTTCGGCCTTAATTTCGTCGCGTACCCTGTTCCCATTCAGCAGTTCCGCCATTCCTACTCAATCATAACGTGGGGAAAAAGCGCGGCAGGCCGCGACCCGCGGTGCGCGGGGGAAAACGGACGCTCGCCACCGCGAAAGCCGGCCGCGCCTGGGTGCTTAATCGATCTGGGGATTTGGCAGTCTAGGCGCGGCAACCGCTCCGTTGCGGTCGCGGCTCGGTTACGAGTGCCGCGTGTTTTCGGTCACCTACCGAGCCGCGACCGCGAGGGAGCGGTCGAACGGGACCAACCTCCCCAAATCGGTTAAGCACCGGCCGTGCCTGTGCCCGCCGATCGGCCTTACTATAAGAGGTGCAGGAATTCACTCATGGCAAAACAGACGCGTTTCTGGCTCCTCTTATGGGTTGCGGCTCTCGCTTTCCGGCCCGTTCAGGCCGTTGCCGCCGATCCCGCGCCGGATCTCACCCACCAACCCACCTTATATGTAGTCGGCTACGCTCACCTCGATACGGAGTGGCGTTGGGAATATCCGCAGGTCATCGACGAATACATTGTCCACACGATGCGCGATAATTTCGCGCTATTTGAAAAGTACCCGCACTACATCTTCAATTTCTCCGGTTCGAACCGCTATCGCTTCATGAAGGAATATTTCCCGGCCGATTTCGCCAAGGTCAAGCAGTACGTGAATTCCGGCCGCTGGTTCCCCGCCGGCTCGTCGGTGGAGGAAGGCGACGTCAACGCGCCCAGCGCCGAGGGCATCATTCGCCAGGTTCTTTACGGCAATAACTGGTTCCGCAAGGAGTTGGGCACGGCCAGCGCCGAATACATGCTGCCCGATTGCTTCGGCTTCCCGGCTTCCCTGCCCAGCATTCTGGCCCATGCCGGGGTGAAAGGGTTCTCTACCCAGAAGCTGGTGTGGGGCTCCTCGGCCGATGGCGGCGGCGTCGAGTCCATGGAAAAGACTCCGGTCGGCACTCCCTTCAACGTCGGCGTATGGGTCGGCCCCGATGGCAAATCCGTGCTCGGCGGCATCAACCCCGGCGACTATAGCGCCGACATCACCACCGATCTCAGCCAGCCGCTTACCGCGCCGGCCGGCAAGCTGACCGACGAACAGGCGCTGCGCCGCTATCAGGGCGACTGGGCCGCGCGCGTCGAGAACAACGGCAAATTCACCGGCGTCCAAACCGATTACCACTACTACGGCACCGGCGATATCGGCGGATCCCCGCGCGAGAAATCCGTCAAGCTACTCGAAGCCATCGTCACCAAGGGCACGGCGCAAATCGGTTCGGATCCCAACGTGAGGGTCGGCAACGGCCCTGTCCATGTGCTTTCCTCCAAAGCCGACCAGATGTTTCTCGATATCACGCCCGCCGAAGCCGCCAATCTGCCGCGCTTCACCGGAGAAATGGAGCTGACCAATCACTCGGCCGGATCGCTCACCTCCCAGGCTTATCAGAAGCGCTGGATCCGGAAGGAGGAATTGCTAGCCGATGGCGCCGAGAAAGCCTCCATCGCGGCTGAATGGCTGGGCGCGCGACCTTACCCGCTGGAACGCTTGAACAATGCCTGGACCCTCGCCATGGGCGGCCATTTTCACGATATCGCCGCCGGCACGGCCACGCCCAAGTCCTACGAGTTCGCCTGGAACGACGACGTCATCGCCATGAACCAGTTCGCCGGTGTGATGGCGAACGCCAGTGAAGCCGTGGCCGCCGGCCTCGACACTCAAACCAAGGGCACCGCGCTGGTGGTGTATAACCCTCTGAACGTGGCTCGCGAAGACCTGGTGGAAGCCCATATCGACTTACCCGCCGGGACCAAAGCGGTTCGGGTGGTCGGGCCGGATGGACTGGCGGTGCCGGCGCAACTCTCCCACGGCCGCATATTGTTCCTTGCCAAACTTCCCTCGGTGGGCTATGCGGTGTACGACGTAGAGCCAGCCGCGAGCGAGGCTTCGAGCTCCGCCCTTCGCGTTGTCGAATCGAACATGGGAATCCAGACCACCGCCACTCTCGAGAACGCCCGCTACCGGGTTCGCATCGATTCCAGCGGCGACATCGGCAGCATTTTCGATAAGTCGATCCAAAAGGAACTGCTGGCCGCGCCGGCGCGCCTGGCGATTTCCTACGACAACCCGGCCCAGTGGCCCGCCTGGAATATGGATTGGGACCAGGAGCAGGCTCCGCCGCGAGCCTATGTCGGCGGCCCGGCCACCATTAAGGTGATCGAGAACGGCCCCGTGCGGGTTTCGGTCCAGATTGCCCGCGAAACCGAGGGCTCCAAGTTCGTCCAGACCGTCAGCCTGGCGGCCGGCGACCCCGGCAATCGCATCGAGATCGGCAACGCGATCGATTGGAACACCCGCGAGGTCAACCTGAAAGCCGTATTCCCCCTGACCGCTTACAACCACATGGCCACTTACAACTGGGACATCGGCACCATCGAACGGCCCACCGCCGAGCCGAAGAAGTTCGAAGTGCCTTCGCACCAGTGGATCGACCTCACCGACGCGTCCGGTTCCTTCGGCGCCACCATCCTGACCGATTGCAAGAACGGCTCCGATAAACCGCGCGACAACGTGATTCGCCTGACCCTGCTGCGCACCCCGGGCGTCCGCGGGGGCTATCCGGACCAGGCCACCCAGGATCTCGGCCATCACGAATTCGTCTACGGAATTGCGGGTCACCCCGGCGACCGCATTCACTCCGGGACCGACTGGCAGGCATGGCGCCTGAACGAGCCGCCCATCGCCTTTGAGTCCGCCAAACATCCCGGCTCTCTCGGCAAGCAGTTCTCGCTGCTCAAAGTCTCCAACCCGCGCATCCGCGTGCTGGCGGTGAAGAAGGCCGAAGCCAGCGACGAAGTCGTCGTCCGGATGGTGGAACTCGATGGCCGTCCCGCCGAGAACGTGCGAGTGACGATGGCCGCGCCGATCGTGTCCGCGCGCGAAGTCAATGGGCAGGAGCAGCCCGTCGGTGAGGCCACTGTTTCGAGCGGTGTTCTGGTAACTTCGTTTAGTGCTTTCGAGCCACGCACTTTCGCATTGAAACTCGGCCCTAAAGCGTCCAAGATTCCGGCCGTCCGCTCGCGGCCCGTCGATCTCGCCTACGACGTTGCCACCGCTTCCGAAGACGGCGCCAAATCGGCCGCCGGTTTTGACGGCCATGGCAATTCGTATCCCGCCGAAATGCTTCCCGCCACTTTGACCCTTGACGGCGTCGCGTTCACGCTGGTGCCGGCCAAAGCGAGAACGCCGAATGCCGTGGCCGCCAAGGGACAGGGTTTGGCGCTTCCCGCCGGCTCGTATAATCGCGTCTACGTGCTGGCTGCCTCAGCCGATGGCGACCGGAAAGCCGCCTTCCGCGCCGGCGACCGTACCCAAGAAGTGACGGTGGAAAACTGGGGCGGCTTCGTTGGCCAGTGGGACAACCGCGTATGGAAGAGCGGCCAGAGGGTCGACCGCAATGGCCAAACGGAGCAGGATCCGTACCGCGAAATGGTGGGCCTCACCCCCGGTTACATCAAGCCCGCCGCCATCGCCTGGTACGCATCGCACCATCACGACGC
>JBEKZL010000163.1:0-17311 GCA_049509915.1 Bryobacteraceae bacterium
GGCGGTTCGTAGCCGGTGAATGCCACCGTCTTGCCATCGGGCGAAAGCGCGTAGCCGGCCAGATTGCCCTTGAAATCGGTCAGCATCTCAGCTTCGCCGCCGGCCACGGCAATGCGGTAGACGTTCATCTTTCCGGAGCGCGGCGACTCAAAGTAGACGTAGCGGCCGTCGGGCGAAAACGCGGGCGCGGTACTGCTCTTTTCGCCGCGCGTCAATTGAACCCGATGGGAGCCGTCCGCATTGGCGAAGAAGATCTGGGTGAGGGTTTCGCTCCGCTCAGGCTCCATGATCGACTGCGTCTCGGTCCATGCGACGCGGTTCCCATCGGGGGACGGAATGACGGCCCCGACGGATTTGAACTGCATCGCGAATTCCGGGGTCCACTCGCCCGGCGCCTGTGCAAAGGCGGTCCCCACGAAGGCCGCGAACAACCATGCTTCACGCATAGGGGGATGATATGTCACGCGCCATGGAGCGTGCAACCGTGGCGTAGACTCTCGGTCCGCGCCACGAAGTGGAGCTACAATGGCTCGGGACTTCGCAAGGAGCGATCATGAGACGAAATACTCTTTTTCTGACTGGAATCCTGCTGTCGATTCCCAGCCTGCTGCCCGCCTTGGACAACGGATTGGCGAAAACGCCGCCCATGGGGTGGAACAGTTGGAACAAATTCGGTTGTAAGGTCAACGAAGACGTAATCCGTAAGGCCGCCGACGCGATGGTGGCGTCGGGGATGAAGGACGCAGGCTATCAATACATCGTCATCGACGACTGCTGGCAGGTTTCCCGCGACAACGACGGCAACATCGTTCCCGATGCCAAGACTTTTCCCTCCGGCATCAAGGCGCTGGCGGATTACGTTCATTCCAAGGGCCTGAAGTTCGGCATCTACTCCGACGCCGGCACCAAGACCTGCGCAGGCCGCCCTGCCAGCCGCGGTTACGAATTCCAGGATGCGCGGCAATACGCGGCCTGGGGAGTCGACTACCTCAAATTCGATTGGTGCAACACCGGCACGCAGAACGGGCCGGCTTCCTACGCCACCATGCGGGATGCGCTGCTGGCTTCGGGGCGCCCCATCGTGTTCAGCCTCTGCGAGTGGGGCACCAACAAGCCGTGGCTGTGGGCCGGGGAGGTGGGCAACTTGTGGCGCACCACCGGCGACATCGTGGACAAGTGGGAGGGCAAGGCGGACTGGGGCGGCCATGGCATGATCGATATCGTCGATCTGCAGGTGGGCCTGGAATCCTATGCCGGTCCGGGGCACTGGAACGATCCGGACATGCTCGAAGTCGGCAACGGCGGCATGACCACCACCGAGTACCGTTCGCACTTCAGCCTGTGGTGCATCCTGGCCGCGCCGCTGCTGGCCGGAAACGACATCGGCGATATGAAACCCGAGATCCGGGAGATCCTCATTAACAAGGAAGTAATCGGGGTGGACCAGGATCCGCTCGGCGCCGAGGGCCGGCGCGTGCGCAAGGACGGCGAGCTGGAAGTCTGGGCCAAGCAGCTACAAGACGGCAGCCGCGCAGTGGTGCTGCTGAACCGCGGCAGCGGCCAGCAGCCGATCACGGTGAATTGGGAAGACCTGGGATATCCATCGCATGTGAACGCCACGGTGCGGGACCTGTGGCAGCATAAAGACCTGGGCGCATTCACCGGCAAATTCTCCGCGCCGGTGCCTTCGCACGGCGTCATCATGATCATCGTGCGCCCGTGACGGTGGGACGGCAAGAAGTTGCCGGACGCGGAGCGGCTCGGGGCTCCCTATAATGAAACGTATGACGCCCGAGACGATTGCGACAACGACGCTGCCCGCCGTCCCGCTGACGATGGAGGGAGCCAGCGTGCTGCACGAGATGATGAGATTCCGGCGCGCGGCGTGGCGCGCGCTGACGCCTGGCGGGCAAAGAGAAATTCTGGACGAGGCCGCGGCGCGGCTGGGCGAGATGGAGCGCCCGGCGGAGGGCCGGCAGAGCGCGCTGTATTCGCTGCTGGGCCACAAGGGCGACCTGTTGGCGGTGCACTTCCGGCGCAGCTTTGAAGAGCTGCAGCAAGCGGAGCTGGCCATGGCGCGGCTGAAATTGAGCGATTACCTTGAGCCGACCGGGTCGTACCTTTCGGTGGTGGAGTTGGGGCTTTACGAATCCACGGCGAAAACTTATGTGGGGTTGGCGGCCAGGGGAATCGAACCGCATTCGGAAGAGTGGAAGAAGGAAATCGCGGCCGTGCTGGAACGGCAGAGAAACGCCATGGCGACGCGCTTGTGGCCGGAGATTCCGGCGGCGAAGTATATCTGCTTCTACCCCATGGACCGGCGGCGGGGCGAGACGGCCAACTGGTACCGGGAAACGATGCCGGAGCGGCAGCGCATGATGAGCGAGCACGGGCTGGTGGGGCGGCGGTACGCAGGCGAGGTGCGGCAGATCATTACCGGCTCGATCGGTTTCGACGATTGGGAGTGGGGCGTGGACCTGTTCGCCGAGGATCCGCTGGTGTTTAAGAAGCTGATTTACGAAATGCGCTTCGACGAAGTCAGCGCCGTGTACGCGCTGTTTGGAACGTTCTACGTGGGATTGCGCGTGGCAGCGGCGGAGCTAGGCGGGATTTTGTAGGGAGAAGAAATATAGCCACCGATGGACGCCGATGAACACCGATAAGAAACGGAGTCCAGGATGGGCCTCGGAATCGAACTTCAGGATGAGTTGGGTGGACGGATTGAAGGCATCGAAGACCCCAAGAACCTCCTTGCAGTCCTGCTACCTCCGGTTGAGAAAGGCGGCGCTTACCCGATGCTGGGGGGAATTGACCCATACGGCGATACGGTTTTCAATCGTCTCTAAGCCCCACGTTTTCTGTCCGAGTGGGCGGACGTTGTTTTTAGCGCACGAACCGAGCAAGACCGGAAGCTGGTTACGGAGATCGAGAGGCTCGCGCGTCGATGTATCGACGGGGCGCATACGTATTTGAGGTTCGTTGGCGACTGATCGGTATGCTACGTACATCACTGCCCAAATTCAGTTATCGGTGTTCATCGGTGGCTCGAATTAGTTCTGACGGTTGTTCACATTGCGCAAACCAATCATCATTATCGGCGGCGGCCTAGCCGGGGCGGAAGCGGCGTGGCGGGTGGCGCGCCGGGGCTGGCGCGCGGTGTTGTACGAGATGCGTCCGGGGAAGCCTACGCCCGCGCACCGGACCGGCAACCTGGCGGAACTGGTGTGCAGCAATTCGCTCAAATCCGAACAGGAGTCCACCGCGCCCTGGCTGTTGAAGGAAGAATTGCGGCGCATGGATTCGCTCTTAATTGCCTCGGCCGCGCGCGCGCGAGTTCCCGGCGGGCACGCACTCACGGTGGACCGGGAGCTGTTCGGGGCGGAGGTGACGGGCGCAATCGCCGCCGAACCGCTGATTGAATTGCGGCGCGAGGAAGTGAGCGAGGTGCCGGCCGAGGGGATCGCGATTGTGGCGTCCGGTCCGCTGACCAGCGGGGCGCTGGCGGAATCAATTGGGCGGCTGACCGGTTCCGGGCGATTGTACTTTTACGACAGCATCAGCCCGATTGTGGATGCGGAGACGGTGGATATGGGGATTGCCTTCTGGGCGTCGCGCTACGGCAAGTCGACCGACGGCACCGCCGATTATCTGAATTGCCCGCTGGACCGGGAACAATACGAGGCTTTCGTGGACGCGGTGCTGGCGGCACCGGCGGCCACGGCGCACATCGCCGAAGATGCGACGCAGTATTTCGAGGCCTGCCTGCCGATCGAGGAATTGGCGCGCCGCGGACGGGAGACGCTGCGTTTCGGCCCCATGAAGCCGATGGGGTTGACGGATCCTCGCACCGGCAGGCGCCCCTACGCGGTGGTGCAGCTTCGGCAGGAGACGGGGCGGGCATCCAGCTTCAACCTGGTGGGGTTTCAGAACCACATGAAATTCGGCGACCAGGCGCGCGTGCTGCGGATGATACCGGGCCTCGCGGGCGCCGAGTTTCTGCGCTATGGGCAAATTCACCGCAACACTTATATCGACGCGCCGGCACTGCTATCGGATACGCTGCAGCTTCGCGCGCGGCCGGAAGTTTTTTTCGCGGGGCAGATTTCGGGGGTGGAAGGTTACGTGGAAGCGATCGCCACGGGGCTGATGGCGGGGATGCACGCGGCGGCGCTGGCCGCGGGCGTTCAGCCGCGGCCACTACCGCGGGCCACGGCGCTGGGCTCGCTGACGCACTACATCTCGGCCGCCGACTGCGGCAACTACCAGCCCGCCAACATTACTTTCGATCTGCTGCCGCAGTTGGACGAAGCCACGCGCCAGCGGCTGCGAAGGGACAAGAAAGCCCGCCACGCCGAAGTTTGTAGGCGCGCACTGGAGGCGCTGAAAGAGTACAGCCACGCACATGTGTGAGTTGGAACAGGCAATCGGCCGATATCTGGACGAGTTGGTGCGAGACGGTTCGTCGCCGGAAACGCTTAGGGCGTATGAGGGCGACCTGCGCCAGTTTCTGGAGTTTCTATCACCGCCCGGTCTGGAGCCGCCGGCGCCGGCGGCGATCGATCTGCTGACGCTGCGCGAGTGGATGCTGTGGCTGTATGGGAAGCACCTGAACGCGGTCAGCATCCGCCGCAAGCTGGCCGCGGTGCGGGGGCTGTTTCGTTTTCTGCATCGCGAGGGAGTGGTGGCCGCCAACCTGGCACGACTGCTGCGCACGCCCAAAGTGCCACAAAAGCTGCCCGAGGTGCCGACGCCGGAAAAGACCAACGAGCTGCTGAACGCGGTGGCGGCGGATAAGCTGGAGCGTCCCTTTCCGGCGCGCGACCGCGCCATCTTCGAAGTGCTGTACGGCTGTGGCGTGCGGGTGAGCGAGCTGGCGGGATTAAACCTGGAGGACATCGACCGTACGGAGCACTGGATGCGGGTGCGCGGCAAGGGCCGCAAGGAACGGCAGGTGCCGCTGCCGCGGCAGGCGGCCGAAGCGGTCGAGCGGTACCTGGGCGAGCGGCCGGTGGTGCGCGACGAAGCGGCGGTATTTCTGAACCACCGTGGCGCGCGCCTGACCACGCGGGGCATTCACGGCATGGTGAAGTTCTACGCCACGCATTTAGGACAGGACTCGTCGCTTCACCCACACACCTTCCGGCACGCTTACGCCACGCACCTTTTGGCGGATGGCGCGGACCTGCGCGCGATTCAGGAGTTGCTGGGGCACGCGCGGCTTTCGACCACGCAGAAATATACGCAAGTGGCGCTGACGGATCTGATGGCGGTGTACGACCGCGCGCACCCGAAATCGCGAGCGAAGCGCGATTCGACCGGAACATGATCACCGTGCGATGGCGCGAGTTGCGGCGCGAAATCGCGCCCACGCTGCGGATGGGCGTGCCGCTGGCGCTGGCCGAGCTGGGATGGATGGCCATGGGGGTGGTGGACATCGTGATGGCCGGCCGGTTGGGCGCCGCGGCGATGGGCGCCGGCAGCCTGGCGACAATGCTGTTCTACCCCATCGCCATTTGCGGCACCGGCCTGCTGTTGGGCATGGATACCCTGACGGCCCAGGCTTATGGCGCGGGCAAGCCGGAAGATGCCCGGCGCGCGCTGGCCAATGGCTGCTGGCTGGCGCTCGCGTTGACCCCGCTGGTGGCGCTATCGATCTTGGGCTTGATTCCGCTATTGAGAATGGCCCAGGTGCAGCCACGGGTGCTGGAGCTGTGCGTACGGTATTTGAAAGCGCTGGTGTGGGGGCTGCCGCTGCTGCTGTTCTATTCGGCGTTTCGCCGCTACCTGCAGGCGGTGGATGTTGTCAAGCCGGTGACGTTCGCGCTGGTGAGCGCCAACCTGGTGAACCTGGCGGGCAACTGGGTGTTGATGTTCGGGCATTGGGGCGCGCCGGCGATGGGGCTGGAAGGCTCCGGGTGGTCGACCTCGATTGCGCGAGGGTATATGGCCGCCGTTCTGCTGGGGACCGTATGGTGGCGCGAGCGCGGGGCGGGCCGGTTCCCCTGGCGGCCGCGGTGGAACCTGGTGCGAAGGCTGGCAATGCTGGGGCTGCCGGCAGCGCTGCAGATTCTGTTTGAAGGCGCGGTCTTCGGCATCGTGACGGTGCTGGCGGCGCGGTTGGACGAAGCCTCGCTGGCGGCGCACAGCCTGGCCATCAACGTGGTTTCGACGACCTATATGGTGCCGCTGGGGGTGAGCTCGGCGGCGGCCGTGCGGGTAGGCCAAGCGATCGGGGCGCGGGATTACCGGGGAGCGGCGGCGCGGGGATGGGCGGCGCTGCTGGTGAGCGGGGGGTTCATGGCGGCCTGCGGAGTAGGGCTGTGGACGGCGCCGCGCACGATCGTCCGCTGGTATACCGGCGACCCGGCGGTGCTCTCGACCGGAGCCCTGCTGCTGGGCATCGCGGCATTTTTCGAGCTCTTCGACGGGCTGCAGGTCACGGCCACTGGAGCGCTGCGCGGCCTGGGCGATACGCACACGGCGATGCTGGCGCACCTGGCTGGTTACTGGGTGGTAGGTCTACCGGTGGCTTATGTTTTGTGCTTCCCGATGGGATGGGGCGCGGCGGGGATTTGGGTAGGGCTGAGCGCCGCGCTGATTCTGATCGGCCTCATCCTGGTCCCGGCGTGGCATCGGCGCGCGAGCCGGGCGGGTTAGGCCGATTCGGGCCGCGGCGCGGGGACCTGAAAATCGCGCGGTGGTTTGTGGCTGGTGGCGCACCAGGGCGGCACGGGCGCCGACCGCTGCAGGATCCGGCGCGCGGCGGGTATGGTGGATTTGGCGCTATTGCGAGGGCGGGTCTGCCGGTTGGCTGGATTCGTTCACGCCGGAAAGGTCGATGTATTGCCGCACGGTGCCGACGAAGGTGCGGGTGTTAATCGGCTTGGTAATGTAGCCGTCGCACCCCGCCGCCCGGGCATTTTCCTTGTCCGGCTCCATGGCATAGGCCGATAACGCCACGATGATCACACCCTGCAACGAAGGGTCCCGGCGCAACCGGCGCGTGAGTGCCAGACCATCCATTTCAGGTAGCTGGACATCCATGAGAATCAGTTTCGGGCGGAAGGTCTCGAGAATCGAAAGAGCCTGCGCGGCATCCTCGGCCATTCGCACCTCCAGGCCTTCCGATTCGAGCAGGATCTGGGTCAGATCCCGATTATCGGCATTATCGTCCACTACCAGAATCGATTCATTCATTGATCGTCTTCCCCGTTCGCATCGGAACACCAAGCCCCGTGAGCGCCGCCAGGAGACGGTCCGGATGAACCGGTTTGGTGAGAAAACCTTGCACTTCAATCGGACTCTTTATGTCCTCCGGCCCGCAGCTCGAAATCACGATTACGGGAGTCTTCTTCTGCGTTTCCAGCGAACGGATCCGCGCCAGCAGTTCCCATCCTGGTCCATCAGGCAGCACGAGATCGAGTGTGATGGCGTCGAAGGGTTCCTCCCTGCACTTATCGATGGCTTCGGCGCCGTTGACGGCCAGCTCGACAAGATAGCCGTTCGACTGCAGGATATTCGTGAGCAGAAACCGGTCCAGGTAGTTATCGTCGATTACCAGTAATTTGGCGACCCTGCCGCCCGCCGGCAAGGGCCCGCGCGGCAGGATAGCGAAAAAGGTGCTGCCTTCACCGAGCCTGCTGTCCACTCCGACCCGGCCCCCCTGAGCTTCGACGATGCGTTTGGTCAGCGCCAAACCAAGTCCGGTGCCTTGAAAGCGCTTGGCCGCGGTGGCGTCCAGTTGGTGGAACTTGACGAACAACTGCGCCATGTCTTTTTCCGAGATTCCCGGTCCCGTGTCGGACACCTCAAGGCGAAACTCGGTGGCACTTTCGGATTTCGCGCGGACCGAGACACAGCCTTTACCGTCGGTGAATTTCAACGCATTCGACAGATAGTTGTAGAGGACCTGGCGGAGGCGGCCGGCATCGACCGTAACCTCGTCCGCCTCCGCCTCGATCTCGGTCTCGATCCGGATCTGCTTGCTGGCGGCCAGCCCGCCCAGTATGCCCGTCACTTCCTGGACGATATGAGAAACGAACAGGCGCTCCGGGCGAAAATCCATTTGTCCGGCTTCGACCTTACTGAGGTCCAACACGCCATTGATCAACTGGAGCAGGTGCGAAGCGCTGGCATGGATACGGCCGACAAACTCACGGGGACGAGCCGGCAGAGCGCCGAGTTTGCCGTCGAAAAGCAACTCGCTGAATCCGATAATCCCGTTCAGCGGCGACCTTAGCTCGTGGGACATATTCGCCAGGAACTCGCTTTTCAGGCGGCTGGCGTCTTCGATCCGGCGGCTTCGCTCTTCGAGAGTCAGATTCTGGCTGCGCAGTTGTTCCTCGAGTTGCTTCAGCTCGGTGATGTCGCTCATGGCCGCGAACACTAGGCCCTGATCGAGCGCCGGCGTGGCACATCCCACCAGCCACTTGCAAGATCCGTCCTTCGAAAGGAAGCGCAGCTCCAGGTTTCGTATGGCAGTTCCCGAATTCAGATGCTGGTAAGCCTCCCGTACAAGGTGCCGATCTTCCGGGTGAACGAACTCGACCCACGGCTTGGAACATATCTCCGCAGCGCTGAACCCGAGCATCTTTTCCCACGACGGGTTCAGGCGTTGCATCGATCCATTCAGATCGGAGATGCACAGCAGATCAAGGGCGAGCGCGAAGAACTGATCGAGCTGGCTCGCGACTCTCCGGCGCATGCGCTCGGCCTCGATGGCCGCGAGCGCAAACGACACATCGGCCGCCAGCTCGGCCAGCAAGGAAACGTTATCCGAGTCGAAGAAGTTCGTTTCGGCGGCATAGATGGTAATGGCGCCGATGGACCGGCTTCGGCGCACGATCGGAACCGCGGCCGCCGACCGGAAGCATCGCCGCCGAGCCCCTTCCTGCCAGGGTGTTACGGCCAGGTCGGCGATCAGGTCATTGCAAACGATGTGCCGGTTCTGGCGGATCGCTCTACCGGTCGGGCCAAGACCCTCAGGCTCCAATCGGCTGGTTATGCGAAGGCCTTTCAGGTACTCCTCCTGCCGCGGCCAGCTGGCGGAGGTGAAAACCGCCCCGGTAGCCGGTTCCAGCATTCCGACCCAGGCCATCTGAAAGCCGCCTTCCTGGACGATAATCCGGCATATCTCCTCGAAAAGCGCGCCGCTCTCGCGCGTCCGCGCGATGGCCTGATTGGCGTGCATCAGGACGGAGTACAACCGGTTCAACTGTTCGATCCGGTGCTCGGCGGCGTGGCGTTCGGTGATGTTTTCGGCGATCACCTCGATACAGCTGGCAGCCTCGCGGTCGTCGCGCAGGAGCCGCCCGGCGAGCCGGACAAGAAGACGCGAGCCATTCTTGCGCTTCCACCCGACCTCGCACTCCACTACCCCTCCGGCGGCGCCGCTGTCCCGCAAAACCGCGAGAGCTCCCGAGTCCAGCGCGATGCCTCCGGCGGCGCTGCCCGCGATCAAATCGGCGGCCGAATCGTAGCCGAGCATGCCGGCGAGAGCGGCATTGGCGTCCAGCAGGCGTCCGTCCTCGGCGCTCAACCGGAGGATGCCGCAGGGAGCGCTCTGAATCAGGGAACGATAGCTGGCCTCGGAAGACCGCAGCCGCTCCTCCGCCAGCCTCCGCTCGTCCTTGAGGCGCTCCTCTTTCCGCGCGCGGCGGACGGCAAAAGGGAGACGGGTGAGGCGATCCTTCAGAACGTAGTCCGCCACTCCCCGCTTCAGGCATTCGATGGCTTTTTCGTCGCCCAGCGCGCCGGTCACGAGGATAAACGGCGTCTGAATCCCCTCGGATCTCATCAATTCAAAGACATCCATGCCAGTAGCCGCGGGCATGCGGTAATCCGACAGGATCACGTCGTAGGCAACCTTGCTCGCGCGCTCCATGACTTCGCCGGGAGTGACGGCCACGTCCCACTGCACATGGAAACCGTCGGACTTCAGCGCGCGCAAGCACAGTTCCACATCCTCGTCGCAGTCTTCAAAAAAGAGCACCCGGAGCGGGCTTTTGGCGGTTCCCTCAACCGCACGACCGGATCGCATCCTCCGTACCTCCGTGAAAAGCCATTTGGGGCGGCGGCTCGTTCACCCGTAACCAGTAGACACCGAGCTGTTTGACGACCGCCCGAAACCGATCGAAATCGACGGGTTTCTGAATATAACTGTTAACCCCGGACTGATAACTCCGCACCAGGTCCCGTTCCTGCTTGGAAGATGTCAGGACGACCACGGGCACGGCACTGGTGCGAGAATCGCTCTTGAGCTGTTTGAGCACTTCCAGCCCGTCCACCTTGGGAAGTTTCAGGTCCAGCAAAATGAGTTTGGGACGGCAGTCAGGATCGCGGCCGCCGTGCGCGCCCCGGCAGAAAAGGAAATCCAAGGCCTCCTCTCCGTCACGGGCAACGAATATCCGATTGCCGGCGCGCTCCTCGCTTAACGAATGCATGGTCAATTCCAGATCGTCGGAATCGTCTTCGACCAGCAGGATTTCGATTTGGTCTCCTGACATCAGTTTTCTCCGGACACTAGCTCGGACCCCCTCCGGCTCCCGAGCTGCCGCTCCTCGGCGGCATCGAGGGTGAAATAGAATGTTGCCCCACGGTCCAATTCCGCTTCCGCCCAAATGCTGCCGCCGTGCTTATGAACGATCCGCTGCACGGTGGCAAGGCCCACTCCCGTGCCTTCGAAGTCCTCCCGGCGATGGAGACGCTGGAAAACCCCGAACAGCTTGTCGGCATATTTGGAGCTGAATCCAACCCCGTTGTCACGCACGAACAAGACGGGCTGTCCGTGGCGCTCGGTCTTACCGACCTCGATGACCGCGGGGTTGCGCGGCCGGCTGAACTTGACGGCGTTCGAGAGCAGGTTGGCGAACACCTGGCGGGTGAGGTTGGGATCGCACTCGACGAACGGCAGATCGCCTACGCGCCACTCGATGTGGCGATCCAGCAGTTCCGGCCTTAGCTCTTCCATCGCGTCGTCGACCAGGGACTTCAACATGGTGGGCTGTCTGGCCACCTCCGTGCGCGAGGTGCGCGACAGTTCCAGCAACTCGTCAACCATGCGCCCCATTCGCTGCGCGCCCCCGCAGATCAGGTCCAGGTATCTTCGAGCGGCGGACGGGATCTCGGCTCCGTGCTCTTCGAGCAGAATCTTGGAAAAGCCGTCGATGTGCCGCAGCGGCGCGCGCAGATCGTGAGAGACGGAGTAATTGAACGATTCCAGTTCCTGGTTGACGGCGAGGAGCTCGCCGACGCGGGCCTGGAGTTCCCGGTTGAGCGCCGCGATCTGTTCGTCGTGGCGGCGCCGCTCGGTGATATTCTCGACCATCCCGAGCATGGTGACCGGGTAGCCGCGCTCGTCCCGAAGGATTGTGGTGGTGACGGCGCTCCAGACAATTTCGCCTCCTTTCCGGAGATACCGTTTCGTCAACCGATAGCCCGGAATCTGGCCGCTAATGGTTTGGCGCAAGAGCGCCGCTTCAGCCTGCAGATCGTCCCGAAAGGTGATTTCCTCCCAGGTGCGGTCCAGCAATTCCGAGGCATCGTAGTCGAGCAACGCGCAGAGCGCCTTGTTGACCTTTTCCAAACGAAAACGTTGGTCCATCCCCACCAGGGCCATTCCGAGGGGCGCTTCGTCAAACATCCGGCGAAACAACTCCTCGCTCTCGTGCAACGCCCGGTTGGCTTGTTCCAATTCGCCGGTGCGCTCGCAAACCCGCTGTTCCAGGTTTTCCGCCAGGTTCCGCAAGGCCTGATCAACGGACTTTTCCGCGGTGACGTCGCGGGCGGCCGCGATGATCAACTCCCGCTCCGGCGCGGGAACGGCATTCCACCGCAGCCAATGGTAGGACCCATCCTGCGCCCGATACCGGTTCTCAAAAGAAAAGACGCCGACACCGTTTTTCTGGTCTTGAACCACCCCTTTGGTGGCGGCTAAATCGTCGGGATGCACAAAGTTGGTGAATGGTTCCGCCAGCAAGCGGTCGAGAGGCATTCCCAGCGCGCCCTCCCAGGCGGCATTGATGCGTTTGAAGTAACCGTCAAAACCGGCGACGCACAGCATATCCGGTACCAGGGTGAAGAACTGGTCGAGTTCCCGCTCGGCACGGCGCCGTTCGGCGACCTCTTTCTCGAGGTCCTGGCGGGCGTGCTCCGCCAGGCTCGCCTTGGCCCGTGCCGCCTGGGCCAGGTAGACCGCCGCTCCAAGCAAAAGGGAAAGCAGCAGACCTTCGGCGAGCATGACTTTCGAACCCCCCGATTCCACTACCGCCAGGGCAGAGCGGGCGGGCCATAGCTTCAGTGTCCAGCGGACGTTTTCGATCGATAGCGGAGCTCGCTTTTCCCAAGCCGTTTCGAGCCGTTCGTCTTTAGGGGAACGAAGGTATATCTCGCGATCGCCATCGTAAATGCCAACGGCGTAGCCGGCCAGGGTGGGGTCTATCGCGTCCTGAAACAGGTCCCGAAAGCGGAAACCGACTAAGATGACGCCCTGGAATGCCGGCCCCCGATAGACCGGTACGTAGGCATTGATTCCGTCACCACCCGCGAGTAGCCGGATCGGCGGCGTGACGACGGTACGCCGGGAGTTGCGCGCCGTTTCGAGGGCGATTCGGCGGCTTGGATCGGCGCTGAGATCGGCGTCCAGCAGCGCCTCGGTACCGTTCCGAGGCTCTACCCAGCGGACGCAAAACGCCGGGTCGGTCCAGCCGATTGCCTCGAAACCGCGGATATCTTTAAGCAAGAGGCCAGTGTCAAATTCCCATTGTTGCCGATCGGACGCGCCGGCACGCTCCCAGCGGCTGGCAAGACGCTTCGTCGCCGCAATCCTGAACGCTATGTCCCGCAGGAGGCTGGCGCGCACAATCTCCAGTTGACCGGCGACAGCACGCTCGACGCGGACGTTCTGTTCCGATGCCAGTTCCTGCCAGAGCGAAACCGTCATCACCATGGCCGCGACCGCGGCGGTCAGGCACAACCAGGAAGGAATTCCACCCGCGGGGAGATCGGCGTCCCGCCAGCTAAAGCTCAGGACCGCGAGGCTCAGGAGAGCGAGCCCAACCGACGCCGGCAGCGCCATGGGAACCAACCGACCCCACCCAAAGGTGGAGAATCCGGTCAGGTACCCTGTGACGGCGATGGCGCTCAGCCCCAGGGCTATGGACGCCAACAGCGGCGCGCCGAGGGTTCTTGAGCGGGTTTGCTTAGGACGCTGGATGCAGAGGACCGCGGCGGAAAGCAGCAGCAGGCAGGTTGACGCATTGGGCGCGATTCGCCCGGGGGACTGTCCGGCGAACCGCACGGGAAAGCTGTTTCTCATCAGCAGTTCGTCGATCCCCAGTGGGATGCCGGAGAGGTACTCGAACAGAGTCAGCAGAGCCGGCATCCCGCCCAGAGCAGCCAGTGCGGCGGCCAGCGGCCGGTGGTCCAGGTTGGCCGCCAGCAGCGCCGCCCCGAGAAGGGCTAAACTGAGCGCTGCATTGTAGACAATCGGCTGCGTGCCCTTCATCCACCGGTCTATCCAAAAATAGCCGAAGTGCCAGCCCCACAGAGAGGTAGCGCCCACCGCGACGGCGAGCGCACTCAGCGCCGACGACGGGGAACTCCAGCGTTTGGAAGCGGCGAAGCCGTTCCGGAGATTCATTTGTGTTCCACCCGGCCGCCGTCGCCACAAAATAGAGCTGCTTTCGGCCCGTTACCATTCACAGCGTAACTATCGGCGCCGCTACCGGAATTCTTTACAGGGCTACACGGTCCAGGTTCCGATAACGGCCATCACGCCGCCATACCGGGTACAGCCCCCAAGCTCAACCGCCATGCGATTTCCTGGATGGACTTGGAATAGGGAGCGTCGGGCCGGCTCAACACCGTCAACGCACCGGGTTCGGCACCGGCCTGCAAATCCGCTGCGGGAGAGACGACGCCGAGGATTCCGCAGCCAAGCCGGGTGCTGAATTCCGCCGGTGTCACGGACTCGCTAGAGGGAGTTTTGTCGATGAGAATTGCGTTCACGGCGCCTGGGCGGGCGGCCAGGGCCTGGAGAGCCGGCATCTTCGTCGACGCGCCACAAAGCCCCATGGGGCTAAGCTCCACAACCATTGTGGTGAGCGCCGACTGGCGGACGACCTCCTGGATCGACGGTGCGAATATCGAAGGCATGTCGACTACGGTATAGTCCGCGAGCGAACGCGCCAAGGTCAACAGGGTACGCGCTTCGTCCAGCGAGACGGGGCGATAGTCCTGGGCGCGTCGCGGCCCGCACAGCACGCGAAACCCGGAACCGAGGTCTTCCAGACAGGATGCCACGTCATCGCGCGAAATCGTTCCCGGCGCGCCCCCGAGCAGGGTTGAAATATCCCACGATGGCGAACAGTTGAGCAGCCCGGTGAAGGAGCTAAATTCCGGCATGAGTTCGATCGCGATCGTGCGCTGGCCGGCCTTCGCCAGGGCAGCCGCAATATTTACAACCAGGGTGCTGGTTCCCGAGCCTCCCTTGGCGCCCAGGAAAGTGAATATTTTGCCGTTTTTGGCGGGGTCCTCGGCTTGCCGGCGCTTGAGACGGTGCCGCTCCACGGCATAACGGATGCGGCGCGACAGGACGCGGTCGCGGATGTCGCTTTTCATCAAATAATCGTCGGCGCCGGCGCGCACGGCTTGCAGGGCCAAGGTTTCGTCTTCCTGGCCGGTCAGCACGATCACGGCCGCGTCGATGGCTTTTTCCCGGACCCTGGCGAACGTATCGAAACCACCGCTATCGGGGAGATTGAGGTCCAGCAGAACGGCGTGATAGTTCCGTTCCGCCAGGCGCTCGAGGCCGGTACCGAGATCGCCCGCCCACTCCACTGCCACGGGGGCGTCGCTCCATTTCGCCAGGGCGTAGTTAACCAGGGTGAGGGCGTCAGGTTCATCTTCGATCAGCAACACAAGCAGTCCGGGTTCTGGCAGCATTATCGCCTCGTTATTTTAGTGAAGGTTGCACGATGCCGATATAGGAATCGATCTGGGTCAGCAGGTCCTCGACGGCGGCAGCGTCAGCTTCCTTGGCCGCCGCCTCCAGCGCTCTTCCGATCGCGGTGAGTTCGCCGAAACCATACGCCGCGCCCGTGCCCTTCAGATTGTGGCCGGCCTTACGAAGCGCGGCGAAGTCGCTATTTCTCAACGATCGCTCCAGATTATCCAATTCGGCGTGCCGGCGATCGAGATAACCAGAGCTCAGTTCCGCCAAGCCGGGAGTGGCGTCGGCGGCGATGTCCACCAGTTCCCGGCAGTGCTCGATCACCAATCGGAAGCGGGTACGGCCCCTGGCCGTGGCGGCACTCGAAAGCCGTTCCGCTTGTTGCAGATAGGCGGCCACCTCGGAATGCGGAAGCTCTTCCATGGCCTCCGCCAGCCGCCTTAAAGTTGGCCGCGTGACGGCGCAAAACTGCGAGTCCGGCAAACCGGCTTCAATTGCGTCCAGCAGGTTGGCGACCTGTTTCCACCGGTCGCCTGCCGCGGCGTCGGGAACAAGCAGGTCCGAAGGGCAGGTTTGCGACGCCTGCGAGAGCGAATCGAGAAACGAGCGCACCTCGCCGGGGAAGGTTCGCGGGTCGATCGGCTTGGCTATGCGCCCGTCAAACCGGCTATCCGCATCGAGACTCACGTGCCCGCCCGCGCCCTGTCCAGTCAATGCAACGATGGGAACGGAAACCAGCCGAGCGTCCGCCAACAGCGTGCGGGCCAGCAGCGTCCCATCGTCGGTAAGAACCTGCGTGTCCAGCAGGATCAGATCGGGCGGAGCGGTGGAAAGTCTCCGGATCGCGGACTCGGCGGAGGCGGCCGTCTCGATCCGGCAGGTTTCAGCGGTGAGCGCCAGGCGCATGGCACGCAGGTTCTCGGAATTATCAGCGACGATGAAAACCGTTGCCTGCCCGGGGCCTCCCGACGAGGAAGCGGCCTTTGTCCCGACTTCCCTCCGCCAGGCCGACGTTGCCAGTAAATTGAAGTTCATAATTGTTTTGCGGCCCCTGGGTAAACGCCGGAGACCGGCATCCGCGGCCTGGCATCCGCCGCGGCGGAACCGCCGGGGGCCAGCAGCCGCTTCACCCGGTTTAACAACACGTTAGGCCTGACCGGCTTGGTGAGATAGTCGTCAGCATGCAGCGAAGCGCCGCGCTTCACATCGTTGGCATCGTCGCTGCCGGTCAACAACATCACTGGGAGCCCTTGAAGACCTGGCTCGGACCGAACCGCTTCCAGCACCTCAAAGCCATTCATCTGGGGCATATTGACATCGAGCACGGCAAGGTCGGGGACGAGTTCGCGTGCCAATCGCAGAGCCGCCAGCCCATTTTCCGCCGTCCGCCAAGCGATGCCGTCGCTGCGCAGCGTGGCGCCGGCCAATGCGATCCACTCCGGATCGTCGTCAGCCAGCAGTACTAAGGATTCCCCCCTGGCTCCCTGAGCCACTGCCGCGCGGGAACCGCGAGGTGGCGTGATCAGGCGGAACAGGCGCAAGAGCAATTCGGCCTCGGACCAGGGTTCGCCGATGAAATCGCTGGACCAACTGTGGGCGGCCGATGCCCCATCGAGCAACGCCCGGCTGGGACAGGCCACCAGTATCGCCACCCGCGTTGCGGCGGCCGCGCGCAGCCCCTCCGGGCTCACACCTGCAAGCCTGATCAGCATCACATCGCAAACCTCTGCGGATTTGCCCAGCAAGCGCTCGTCGAAGGACAAATAGACTGAGCCGGTAGCGTCAAGAGCCCGGGTGATTCTGCGAGCGTCGCCAGTATCAAATCCGCACAAACCGAAGCGGCGCCCCGCCAGTGTCGCGGTGATTTCCGGCGTCCCCGCGGGTTTTACGTATCGTTCCGTATTCATGCATTCTACGTATCGGCCAAAAACCTCAGGAGTTGAGCCGCCAGGGAATCGGTGCCGCACGACAGGGTCCTTTATCGCCCGCGGAATGGCTTCCCGGCGGCCATCGTCCTGGCGCCGAACAGGAACGCGAGATCGATCACCGTCAGCCCTGGGAGCACCAGTTCCCAGGCCGGGCCCCCCTAGGCGTGGCGGTTAGGAGTAACGCGAGCTTCTGTCACGAACCGAGCCGGGACCCGATCCGGAGCTGCGATGTTCTGCCCAATGAACAGGCAATCAACCGCATGCGCCGGTTGGGCGGAGTTGCCTCCGCAGTCTGCGATACCGAGGGAATGTGGAGCGGGGTACGGGACTCGAACCCGTCTAAATCAGCTTGGAAGGCTGACGCCCAGCCGCTAGGCCAACCCCGCTCACCGCTTTCATTTTAGTACACCCGCGGCTCCGGGCGCTCGCCTTC
>JBEKZL010000164.1:0-17158 GCA_049509915.1 Bryobacteraceae bacterium
GTCTACCGCATTGCCGTGGCCGGCGGCGAAGCTGAGATGCTGACCGATTTCAAGGGCAATCTGGCCGGCTACGCGCTTTCGCCCGATGGCAAGACGGTGGCATTCACCGGCTACGAACCGCCTGCCGACGAGGAAAAGACCAAGAAGGAAAAGCGCGACTGGCGGGTGGTGGATGCGAACCCGGCCAATCTGTCGCTCTACCTGATTCCAGCCGAGGCCGGCGAAGACGGCAAACGCGCGCAGCGCAAATTGACCGACGGCAGCCGGCACGTGGACACCTTCGCCTGGTCACCCGATGCGCGCGCCATTGCCTTCAGCCACCAACCTACGCCGAGCCCCGACGACTGGCCACGCAGCGATATCGCGGAAGTGGATGTGGTGTCCGGCAAGGTGCGCGCCATTGCCGCCACTAACGCCGCGGAAACCGCGCCCGTCTATTCGCCCGACGGCAAGTATCTGGCGTATCTCGCCTCGTCCGATCCCCCGCATTGGGCCACGGAGAACCGGATCGTGCTCGTCTCGCGGGAGGCCGGGGGCTCGCGCGTGCTTCCGGCTTCCTACGACGAGCAGCCGCAATTGCTCGGCTTCACGGCCGATTCGTCGCGCCTTCTGTTCCTCGAAGCGCGCCATACGCGCACCGCCATTTACGCCGTGCCGCTGGACGGCCCGCCGCAGACTGTCTTCGAAACCGAAAAGGGCGTGATCGGAACTGCCGACGCGCGCCTCAACCCGGCCGGCACGTACCTTGGCCTGCCGATGGAAAGTTCCACCGAGCCTCCGGAAGCGTACGTCATGAAGGTTTCGGGCGGCGCGCCTGTGCGCGTGAGCCGCACCAACGTGGATCTGCCCAAATGGCCGCTGGGCCGCACCGAAGTGGTCCGCTGGAAGGGAGCCGACGATCTCGAGATCGAGGGGCTTCTCACCTATCCGGTGGGCTACGAGCAAGGGAAGAAGTATCCGTTGATCCTCAACATTCACGGCGGTCCCACGGGCGTGTTCGGCGAAACCTTCACCGGGCGCGGCGCGCTGTATCCGATCGCGGTGTTTGCGGCGCGAGGTTACGCGGTGCTACGTCCCAATCCGCGCGGCTCCGGCGGCTACGGCCGCGCGTTTCGCTTCGCCAACTATAACGACTGGGGCGGCAAGGATTACCAGGACGACCAGGCGGGCGTAGACTACGCGATTGCCATGGGGGTGGCCGATCCCGACCGCCTCGCCGTCATGGGCTGGAGTTACGGCGGCTTTATGACCTCGTGGACTGTCACCCAAACTCACCGCTTCAAAGCTGCCGTGGTGGGCGCCGGCGTCACCGATCTGTGGAGCTTTACCGGCACCTCCGACATTCCCGGCTTCCTGCCCGACTATTTCGGAGGCGAGTTCTGGGCGCGGTTCGAAACGTTCCAGAAGCACTCGCCCATCAGTTTCGTGAAAAACGTGACCACACCCACGCTGGTGCTGCACGGGGAGGCGGATGTGCGCGTGCCCACATCCCAGGGCTACGAGTTTTATCATGCCCTGAAGCGGGAGGGCGTTACAACCCGCATGGTGGTATATCCGCGCCAGCCGCACGGACCAACCGAACCGAAATTCATTCTCGACATCATGCAGCGGCACCTGGATTGGGTGGATAAATATGTCCGGTAGAATCGTCTTCCTGCTGATTCCGGCGGCGCTCTACGCGCAGTGGACGCCGGAGCTCTCCATGAAGGTGAAGACCGTCACCGCCCCGGTGCCTTCGCCCGACGGCCGCCTGGCGGTGTGGACTGAAACCGGCCCCGTAATGGACGGCGAAAAGAGCGAGCCGCTGACGCACATCTTCCTGGCGCATAGCGACGGCTCGGGCCGCCTGCAACTCACCCGTGGCGAAAAGTCCGCCGACGCGCCGGCCTTCGCCGCCGATTCGACCTCGGTCTTTTTCGCGTCCGAGCGCTCCGGCAAACGCAACCTCTATCGCATCGCCGTCGATGGCGGCGAGGCGGAGCGGATCACCGACTGGAGCGGGACGCTGGGGACGTACGCGGTTTCGCCCAACGGCAAGTGGATCGCGTTCACGGCGCGCGAGCCGGATACCGGGGACGACCTTGCCAAACGAGAGAAGCTGGATTTTCGCGTGCTCGACGAGGATCCGCGCAACCAGTCGCTCTGGATGGTACCGGTCCAGCCCAACGTCGAGGGCAAGAGACCGGTGAGGAAAGTGGCTGCCGGGACCTATCACATCGGCGCATTCGACTGGTCGCCCGATTCGCGCCGCATCGCATACGAAGCCCGGCCCACGCCCGACGCCGATGACGGCCGCAAGTCCGACATCTACGAAGTGGAGGTGGAGACGGGCGGCATCCGTCCGCTGGCCGCCACCCCGGCCGGCGAAAGTGAGCCGAAATATTCGCCGGACGGGCGCTACCTGGCGTACCTGCGCAGCGATCCATCGGCGAAGCGCATTGAGAGCAGCCGCATCGTGTTGCTGACTCTGGCCGACACTAAAGCGCGCGAATTGCCGGCTTCTCCCGACGAATCGCCCACGCTTGCCGGATGGGTTGGCAATCGCATCGTCTTCAGCGAAGGGCGCGGCACGCGCAACGCGCTCTACGCCATGCCGGTGGATGGCGAGCCTGTCGCGCTGTTCCAGCCGGTGCGCGGCACCTTCGCGGCGGCGATCGCGCTGAATCGCGCCGGAACTCACGCCGGCATGGCGATGCAATCGAGCGACGAACCGGTGGAGGCATTTGTCACCGAAACGTCCGCAATCCAGCCCGTGCGCGTGAGCGCCGCCAATGTGGACCTGCCGAAGCAACCGGTCGGAGAAACCAAAACGATCCGCTGGAAATCGTCGACCGACGGCAGGGACATCGAGGGATTGCTCACCCTGCCGGTGAACTACCGACAGGGGAAGAAGGTGCCGCTGATCCTCAACATTCACGGCGGACCGGCGGGCGCCTTTACTGAAACGTTCATAGGTGCCTCCGGCTACCCGATCGCCTCCTTCGCCGCGCGCGGATGGGCGGTACTGCGCGCCAACCCGCGCGGATCCACCAACTACGGAGTGCCGTTCCGGTCCGCGAACCTGGACGATTGGGGCGGCGGCGACTACGCCGACCTGATGAGTGGCGTGGATGAAGTAATCCGCATGGGCGTCGCCGATCCGAACCGGCTGGCGGTGATGGGCTGGAGCTACGGCGGCTACATGACCAACTGGGTCGTGTCCCAGACCAACCGTTTCAAATGCGCGGCCACCGGCGCGGGGCTCTCGGACCTGATTTCCATGTGGGGGACCAACGACATCCCGAGCACGCTCGACGATTACTTCGAAGGCACCTGGTATGAGCAATCCGCGCGCTACATCGCCATGTCGCCGCTGGCCCACATCGGCGCCGCCAAGACGCCGACCTTGATCCTGCACGGCGAGGCCGATATCCGGGTGCCGACCTCACAAGGATACGAGATGTACCACGCGCTGAAGCGCCTGGGCGTGCCAACCGAGATGGTGGTCTACCCGCGCACTCCGCATGGCCCGCGGGAGCCCAAGTTCGTGCTGGACATCATGCACCGCCACATCGATTGGGTGGCCAAATACCTGGGCGATTAGCGGGCGCCCAGAGCTACGTAGCGGCGCGCGGCACAAAGGTGGAATTGACTGGTCCGATGTGTGGAGGGCCCGCAGTCCTAACGCCGCCATAAGTTGTGGGGTAGGCAATTTTGCCCAATGTCACGTAGTTTTTCCGGCCCGCGTGAAGCGTAAGCTAAACGGCGTGCGATGCTCCCGCGCGGCGGCGCGGGTTGCGGCGCCGCTCGCTTTCAGCCAGCAATGTGAGCAGGAGTTCAAAGTGGCGCATGGCCGGGCATCAGGAATGAAACTGTCTGGGCGTCGCCGATGTAGATCACTTATAACGGGAAGTGAAAGGGGGCCTGCCGCCAGTGGTGAATGCGCTGCTTAACGACGCAAAAAGGCCTCGTGCCACATCCCTTTTAAGCGCCAGCGTCCGGCCGATCTGTGCTTCTCCGACGACGGACATTAACCCGAATATTCACAGAAATCTCCGATAACCTGCTCATTAGAAATGTGTTGTCCGGATAGCGCCAGGATTGTCGGCCATCCGGAAGTTGGCCAGATACGGGATTCGAGGAGATCGCTCATTCCGCCAGCGCGGTCTCAGCAGGGCGGAGCAGAACGTCGGAAACCGGGGACAGTCGCGCCAGATTTCTTTGGGGGGAGCCGGGACAGCAACTACCTGCCCCGGGCCCAGCCAACTGAGATCGGCGCAGCTCCGACCGCCGCGTGCGGTATGATAGCGACGTGCTGGGATTTCACCGCATCACGATGAATCCGGAGGTCATGGGCGGCAAGCCCTGTATTCGCGGGATGCGGTAACGGTCGGAATGATTGTGGAGGCGCTTGCCGCCGGGCGTACCGTCGCCGAGCTTCTGGCCGATTTTCCGTACCTGGAAGAAGAGGATATACGCGAAGCGCTCGCCTTCGCCGCCCGTTTGGCGCAGGGGCTCGAGATTTGCCTCGCCAGTTGAGGCGCGCTCCGGCAATTCGCCATATAATGGCGGGCATGATCCGACGCATTCTCGTTATGGCGCTTGCGGGCGCCGCTCTTTTGCTGGCGGCCGATCCCACCGGCACCTGGACCGGCGACCAGCCGGGCCGCGACGGCAATACCTACAACATCACTTTCAAATTGAAAGCCGACGGCGGGAAGCTCACTGGCACGATGGGCGGCGACCAGTTCGAGCAGCCCATCCAGAACGGTGAAATCCACGGCGACGACATTTCTTTTGCGGTTCACCTGGAGTTCGGCGGCGGCGTCGATTTGAAGTACACCGGCAAGGTGTCGACGGACAAGATCGATTTCAAAGTGCAGCGCGGCGACGACCAGGCTCAGCCGTTCGTTGCCAAGAAGACCCAGTAGGGCGGTCCCAGGGTGGGGCAGACCGCCGCCTACCGGACCGGAGCGGGATCCACTCTTACGGCGATGTATCCCGAGGGCGCTCTCACCGTTTTGTAAGTCACTTTCTCTTTGCAATTCGATTCGGTTTGAGTCCAGGCGCCGTCCGTATACCGGCCCTCGCAGAAAGCTGAACTCGGCTCGTCGATTGCCACCCGCGAAACCAGGTCGCGAGAGGGGGTAAACGCAAACAGTTTCGCCGCCGCTGCCCGGCTCATCTTCCGCTCCGATAGCGCTTCCCGTATCGCCGGACCCAGGTCCTCCGGACGTAGATTCACGCTGAAGGTGAACCGGGTTCCGCCGTATTCGTCGGACGCCATTGCCGGACCTCTGAACGAATAAGTGACCCTATAGGCGGGCATGGGGGCTTCGTCCCGCACGTACGGACAGTAAAGAGAACCACCCGGTTCCGGAGAGCCTGCCGCGCAGTAGCGCTTATCAGCGGCCGACACTCCGACCGTCGCGACCTTAACCGCTTCGATGCTTTCAAACTTGATGGACGATAGGTCGGCGCCCGCCGGTATGTAAGCGGTATGCGTGAACGGTTCGAGATTGGTGATTGCAGCCATGGTTCCAACCGATGCGATAGCTGCGTTCGATTTTCCCTCGGCGCGGGAAGCCGCGTTCAGGGAGGCCGACGCGAAAATCACGAAACAGATGGCGATTAAGCGATGTGCGGATTGATCCATTTTGGTTCCCTCGTCGATTCAAATTCATGAATCGTTGACTCAGTTTAAACCAAATTGTAGTATTTGGATCGAAAAACTCCACACATCACCCGAAGTTGATTATAGAACTATTGGTACTTTAGTTTGGTCCTACGTCACCACAACAGCTTCAATCCGAATTGAATCTGCCTCGACGTCGTGGCCGCACTCGTGATGACGCCGGCGGTAGGCGATGGGGTATTTCCGGCGGCAGTATAGACGACCGTATTGGGAATTCCGAAATTGGCGCGGTTCAGGATGTTGAAAAGCTCGGCGCGAAATTGCAGTTTCAGCCGCTCGTTCAACGGCATAACCTTGATCGCGGAAAAGTCGAGATTCGCCAGGCTCGGTCCTATCAGGGTATCGCGGCCCAGGTTTCCGTAAGTCCCGGTGACTGGGGGATTGATGAACGCGCCGGGGTTGAAATATTGGTTCGGGCTGCCGGTGACCGGATTGCCGCTAAAGGCGGGATTCCAGGAGGGGCGGATCGGATCCCGGCTATCGCCGTTGCCGGTCGGGTTGTAGCCGAGGCTCGGAGTAAACGGAAAGCCGGTCTGAAGGGTCTCGATGCCGCTGACGCTCCAGCCATCGGCCAGCCGCTTGGTCCATCCATTGAGATGCCTTGCGAATGGCAGCTCATAGATGGCATTGATGACGGCGAGTTTGCTGACATCGGAAGTGGCAAGCCCCCAGTCCCATTTGGGATTCAGCGGGAATTCGACGAATCCGGGCGCGTTGGCGCCCACGCTGCTATTGGCCGCCGTACCGTCGTCCAGGCTCTTCGACCAAGTGAATACGCCGCGGAACTGAAAACCATGGCTGAAGCGCCGGCTAACATCTACTTGCAGCGCGTTGTAGGAGCTGAGCCCCTCGGTGAACCACGTGGTGGTATTGGCCAGCGCGGGATTGGCCAGAGCCACGCCGGCGGGATAGTAGATTTCGCCGTTCCCGAGGGTGGTGGGAACGGGCTCGTTGGCATCGAGCGAAAGCAACTCGTGGTAGCCGTGCGAGCCCACGTAGCCCACCCCCAGCGAGGTATTCGGCAGAATCTGCTGCTCCACGCGGAAGCTCCAGTTGAGCACGGTGGGCGTGTAGGCGTCCGGCTGAATGCCGCTGGGCGAGATCTTGGTCCCCGCCGGCAGCGGCGAATCCGGCGAAATCAGCAGGCCGTTCACGGCGACGCTTTTCAGCGATTCGGTCGTATTGAACGGCGCTGCCTGATCCAGGCGATAGTCCAGATCGTCGAGCAGCGCGCGATAGGCGCCGAAGCCGGCGTGAATCACGGTTCTGCTCTTGCCGAACGGATCCCAGGCCAGCCCCACCCGCGGTTCCGGCATGAATCCGGCGCGGTTGGTGGTGAAGGCGGAATTGCCGATCGCCGGGTTGGTCTCAATGGCGCCGTTCTGGAACGCGTAATTGGAAGCCCGTCCGTGGGCCTCGTTCCATCCGTTGGAGGATTCGAACCGGAGTCCGACTTTGAGCTCCAGATTGGGGCGCAGCTTGATGGCGTCCTGCACAAACCCCGCCGCTTCGAGCGAGCGCCAGCCCAGCTCGGTGGGCGATGGAACCACCGTAAACGTGGCGATGGTTCCCTGCAGAAAAGTCTGCAAACTCGAGAACGACGCCTGCCCGTTCTGATCTTGCGCCAGCAGGTCGTTGGACTGGATGCGTTGCAACCAGAAACCGGCCTCGATCTGATGGATGCCGTGCGTCCAGACCGCATGGTCGTCCACCGTGTACAGATTGCGCGCCATGGCCAGATTGCTACCGGCGTTGGTTCCTGCGCCGCTGATGGAAGACGCGCCATTCAGCGCTGTACCGCCGCCGATCACCACCGCGCCAATCGGCCGGCCGGCCACCCATCCGGGCAGGTCCACCCCGCTCACGCCATTGAAGAAAAAGGTGGCGCGAGAGAATCCAACCCGCACCGTATTCAACAGGGCGGGCGAAAGGACATCCTGTTCCTGGGCGCTGGCCACCTGCTCGCGCAGGGTTTCGACGGCGCTCGAAAGCGGATTGGCCGAAGGCGTAAAGTCGGCGCTGTCGTCTACCGTGTACACCCCCGAAAAGGTGTCGCGGCTGGAGATGTTGTAATCGAACCGCGTGGTGCCGAAATTCTCGCGGATGGTCTGCAGCGGATGGCTGAATGCCTCCGCGATGCCGCCGCCCAGATCCGGTCCGTTCTGCGCCGGCCAGAGCGAGAGCAGCGGCGCGACGCCAGCAGCCAATCCCACGTTCGCCAAAATGCCGCTCGAATTCGGCAACAGGCCCAGACGGGCGTTGTTGTCCGGCACCAGAGTAACGTCGCTGAGCGCAAGATGCTGGCGGAAGCCTTCGTAGTTGCCGAAGAGGAACAGCTTGTCTTTCTTCACCGGACCGCCCAGCGCGCCTCCGAATTCGTTGCGGCGGAATGGCGGAATCGAGCCCTGATCGAAAAAGTTGCGGGCATCGAAATCGCTGTTGCGCAGAAACTCGTATAGCGAACCATGAAGCTGGTTCGTGCCGGAAGCGGTGACAATGCTGACCTGCCCGCCCGGCCGTTTTCCATACTCAGCCCCGTAGGTGTCGCTGACCACGTTGAATTCGCGCACTGCATCCACCCCCAGCAACTGGCCGCTGGCGCCGCCCGGCGTCACGTTGATCAGCGATGCGCCCGTGTATTCAATTCCATTCAGCAGGTACAGATTCTCCTGCGGCCGGCGGCCGGAAACCGAAAACATGTTGCCCAGCGCCGCGTCCGCCGTGCCCACTCCGCCCGACCGCCCCGAAGTGTAATTCACCACCGAGGGATTCATCGTCATCAAAAGGTCGAAGCTGCGGCCGTTGAGCGGGAGATCCTTCACCTGACGCTCGTTCACCAGCCCCGCCGTGGATTGCGTGGATAAGCTTACCGGTGTGGCCGCTTCTTCCACCGTCACTACCTGTTTCAGATCGCCCACCGGCAGTTCGAAATCGAGATTAACGTGCTGGCCAACCACCAGATCGATCCCGCTTCTGGCCTGCGACACAAACCCTTCTTTAGACACGGTGATCTGGTAGCTCCCTACCGGAATGGAGGGAGCGGAGTAGCGGCCGGAGCCGTCGGAAATCAGTCTTCGCGACGCGCCGGTTTCGACGTTCTTGATTTCCACCAGTGCGACAGGCAGCGCCCCGCCGGAACTGTCTTTGACGACGCCGGAAACCGATCCCCCCACCACCTGCGCGTAGCAAAAGCCCGCTGAAAGAAACAGGATCGTCGCTCGAAGCAGTCTTCCCCCCACAAATACGCCCATGTCGATAGAGTATCTGGTATATAGTCGGAGTGTCAAGAATAAACGATGTCCGGACCCTCTCGGTTATAGAAGTTCAGTGAAGGTTGCGGTTTCTGAGGGATTCTGCTGTTTTGACTTTCGACAGGGCCTTGAGCGCGAGTTGTGACGAGAGCTCCAATTTTGCCAGGAGCGATTGAGCTTGCGGTATCCCCGAGAGGCGGCCTTGAAAAAGGGGCCGACTGGCAAGTGCAGCCTGGGATATGTGCGCCGCCTTTCGGAAAAAGTATGCGGCATTGGACTGACAGTCCGCGCCACCAAAGAGGGGCTGCTCTTCGGGGCAGACCACAAACCGCGATGGTCTGCCCCACACCCGTTTGCCCGCGACCTTAGAACTTCAGGTGCAGCGCCAGTTGCATGATCCGCGGGTCGGCCGTGGTGGAAATCTGGCCGAAGCTCTGGTCGCTGATGTTGGTGTCCGGATTGCCGAATTCCACGTTATTGAATATGTTGAACGCGTCAGCGCGGAATTCGAGCTCCATGCCCTCACGCAGTTTGAAGATCCGTGAAAGCGAGAGATTGGCGTTGAAAGCTCCAGGCCCGCGCAGAGAGTTGCGGCCGAAAGTACCGTAGGTGAACTGATTCAGCAGCGCGGCCGGATTTACCGCCGGCGTCTGGGTGAGTTCCTGATTCAGCGTCACGGCGCGCGCGTTGGAAAAGCTGTTGGGGTTGAACCAGTAGTTGCCGGTCCCCGTCTGTGGTTCCGTGCCGCTGGGGTTGAAGGTGTAGGTGCGGTTGGGTCCCGCGCTCACGTACTGCACGGGCGCCACCAGGTCGGCGCGAACCACTTGAAGATCGCCGGCACCGGATGGACCGGGATCGAACTGGGAAGGCTCGGTGCCCTGGCTGAACGCCAGTACATCCAGCGGAAATCCCGACCGGTAGGTAACGATGGGATACAACGTCCAGCCCCTGGTCAACCAGCCTGCGTGGGTCGTCAGCTTCTGGAACGGCAAGTCCCAGCCACCCGATAGCGAAATGAACTGCCGAATATCCGGATCGCCCGAGGCGTAAAACTGGTTGTGGTGATCGTAAGGCACGAAGTTGTTGCGCTGCCGGTACCCCGACTCGTTATCGAGCTGGTGCGACCAGGTGTAAGCCAGGGTGAAGAACGTGTTGCCAATCCGGGAATCCGAAAGACGCTTGGTCAGGTTGGTCTGCAATCCGTTGTAATTGGCAATGCCGAGGTTCTGGAACTCGTTCATGAAGTTGTAATCGCCGGCGAACGCCGGGTTCAGATCCAGAACGCGCGTGTCCGATCCCGGCGTGAAGGGATCGATGTCAGTCAATCCGGTAAGCCCGTGCGCGACATAGCCGATATATCCTGCCTCCAGCGTAAGGTTGTTGGCGAACTGCTGCTGGATGGAAACATTGTACTGGTAAATGCGCGGCGTCTTCAGGTGCGGATCCACGAAGAAAGGATTGCCGCCGCCGATGGGCAGGAACCCGGCATCGCCGAAGTTCACATTGTGATCGACCGGCTTCGATGGGAACGGGTTCGGCGAACCGGCGGCGCCGAACGGATCGCTCATGATGCCGGGATCGGAAGCGAATGTGCCACTGTCCGGCGGGCTGAATGTCAGAAACGCGGACCCGAAGAACGGGCTCTGTCCGTTGAACTGAAGGTTGTCCTCGGCTTTCAGAATGTCATAGAACATGCCAAAACCGCCGCGAACGCTGGTCTTGGCGTTGCCGAAGACGTCCCAGGCGAAACCGACGCGCGGGGCGAAATTCGTCCGGTCGGGCCAGTTCGCACCGCGCGGCGCGTCCTTGTCGCCAGGGAAGAGCAGACCTAACGGGGCACCCGGAAAAACCGTAGATTGCTGCCCCGGAACAAAGGTGAACGAGCGCTTTTGGGTGTCGTACTTGGGCTGATTGTATTCGTACCGCAAGCCGTAATTGAGAGTGAAGCGGCGGCTGACCTTCCAGGTGTCCTGGGCGTATCCGGCGAAGGAATGGGAGCGGATATTGGTCGGCGCATTGGGATACTCCTGAAAGTCGTCGGGCAGCCCCATCAGGAAATCGGCTAAGTCGTTGCCGGAACCGATACTGGTCCCGGAGCCGTAGAAATCGAACTCGCCGTTCAAGTAATAGCCGTAAATCATGGCGTCGCGATAGGACGAAAACAGGAAGCCCGCCTTTAACGAGTGACTGCCGCGGGTCCATGACAAATCGTTGGTGAAGGTGAGGGTGTCATCCACGATGTCCGCCGGGCCAAACGGGTTATAACCGGCGAACATGTCGCTGCCGATCAGGTTAATGATGGTGGGTCCATCGATTAAGTCGGGTGTAATACCGATCCCCAGTTGCGACGGGCCGGGCAGCGCCGAGGAGCCGATGGGATAGTTCTGCATCTTATTGTTGCGCTGCGCCGTGAAGCGGGCCACATTGATGATGCTGGGCGAGAAACTGTGAATGTAAGCGACGTTGCCGAAATAGGCCATTACGTCGTCGGAAATCGGGTAGCCGCTTACCGTGGTGGCGCCCGAACTTCCCGAGAACGGAACGACTTGTGGATTGTCCTGGGCCGCGAAGGTGCCGCTCAAGGTATCGTGCATGCCGATGGTGTAGTCAATCTTGCCGATGTATTCGGAATGGTTGGTGGTAGCCGTCGCTTCGGGGAACACGAATCCCTGTGGCGAGGTGGGGATCAGCCCCTTCTTGAAATAGTTCAGAGATACCTGGCTGATGCGGCTGGGATCGAGAATGGCTTGCGAAGCGAGATTAGGGTCGGGCTGAAACCACGGATTGGCCAGCAGGAAGCTGGAAACCAACGGGTCCGGACCGTTGTTCGCCGCCTGCGAGAAGTTGCCTTGCGCTTCGAGCGGCGTGAAGGTGGTGATTTTGCCGGCCTGCGAGTATTCATTCTGCCGCTGGCCTTCATAGGCGAAGAAGAAGAACAGCTTGTTGCGGCCGTCGACGACGTGGGGTATCCAGATCGGCCCGCCCACCGTGCCGCCGTACTGGTTGCGCTTCAGAATCTGGCGCGCGACGCCCTGCTCATTGTTGAAGAAGGTGTTGGCATCCAGGTCTTCGTTGCGCAAATAGTCGAAGGCCGTGCCATGCACCGAGTTGGTTCCGCTCTTGATCACCATGCTGACCACGCCGCCGCCGTTGCGCCCGTACTCCGCCGCATAGTTGCTCTGCAACACGCGAAACTCGCTGACCGCGTCGGGATTCGGATTGATGACGATGCCATTGTCGATCAGGTGGTTGTTTAAGCCGCCATCGAGCAGGTAGGTGACCGAGTCCGAGCGCCCGCCGCCGATGCTATAGGCGCCGGCCTGCCGGGGCGCATCGCCGTTCATCGGCGTGACGCCCGGCTGCGTCGCCAGCAGGTCGAGGGTGTTCCGTCCGTTCAGCGGCAACTCCAGGATCGCGTTGCCGCTGACGGTAGCGCCGATGGTGGAATTCTCGGTTTCCACCGCGCTGGCGCCACCTTCCACCGTGACTACGTCCTTGACGGCACCCACCTCGAGCGTCAGGTCGATGCGCAGCGTCTGATTGATTTCGAGCGAGTTCTTGGCCGCCGCCAAAGTCCGCGAAAACCCCGCCGCGTCAGCGGCAACCTCGTAGCGCCCGATCGGCAATTCCAGAACCTGATAAAAGCCTTGTCTATCCGTCGAGGTCTCCCGCGATACTCCCGTACCGGTATTCGTTACCGTCACCTTGGCGCCCGCCACCAGGCCGCCGCTGCGATCGGTGACCGTGCCGACGATCTTGCCGGCGGCATCCTGCGCCAGAATGGGATACCCCGCCAGAGCCAGAATCAAAATCGCGCATTGAACCGCGCGAGAGCCAATCGAATAGAATCGCATCCATATACCTCAAATCGGAAGAAAGTACTGGGAGGAATTGCCGGGGCGGCAGCGCCAATTCGCTCTTGATGCCCAAGAGATCGCGGCTTTCAAACAAGCCAAGCCGCTACCAACCGGCCGCGTGAGATTGCACATCACACACCGGTACAGGGGCGATGCCGGACGACGTCGTGGTCGGCTGCAGGCAATTCAAACGGAGTGTATCACGATTGCAACATCCCAAATTGGTCCGCCGCCGGAGAGAGCTTAACCGATCTGGGATCTTGCAACTCGGGGCAGGAGGCCGCTCCCTGGCGGTCGCGGCTCGGTTAGAGGTGCCGCGTGTCCGCAGTCATTTACCGATCCGCGACCGTAAGAAGCTGTGAAGAAACATAGCCACCGATGAACGCCGATGAAGAAATCAAGGGATTTATCGGCATTCAACGGTATTCATCGGCGGCTATGAATTTGTTTTTTCACGGGCCCTTAGGGAGCGGTCCGTGGACGCGGCGGCGGCCCCTGGCAAATCCCGTCATGGTACAAGAGTGGGATGATGAGAATCGACAAGTGGCTCTGGGCCGCCCGGTTCTTCAAGACGCGCTCGCTCGCCTCGCGGGCGTGCGATCTCGGCAGGATCACCTCGGGCGGCCAGCCGGCCAAGCCTTCGCGTGAAGTCCGGCCCGGCGACCGGTTGCAAGTGAAGAACGACGGCGGCGATTTCGAGATCGAGGTACTGGCCCTCAGTGACATGCGCGGCCCGGCGGCGGTTGCCTCGACGCTCTACCGCGAAACGGAACGAAGCCGGGAATTGCGCCTCAAGCTAGCCGAGGAGCGCATAGCCGAGCCGCGTTTCGACAACTGGCGGGATGGCAAACCTTCCAAGCGCGATCGCCGTGAGATGGGCCGCTTTCGAGGCAGGGTATGACCGCTCTTTTCGACGGCGATTCCCCGCCCCGCTCCACCGAGAGGCTGGAAGAAGGCGCCGTCCTGTTGCGCGGCTTCGCCACTTCCCAGGACTCCGCGCTGGTCGAAGCCGTGGCGGGCATCGCCCGGTCCGCGCCGTTCCGTCATCTGGTCACGCCCGGCGGTTACACCATGTCCGTAGCCATGACCAACTGCGGCCGCGTGGGTTGGGTATCGGACCGCACCGGCTATCGCTACGACACCGCCGACCCGGATACGGGCGGCCCCTGGCCCGCCATGCCCGAAGCGTTCCTGGATCTCGCGGTGCGGGCCGCCGCCGAGGCCGGCTTTGCCGCTTACGATCCCCACGCCTGCCTGATCAATCGCTACCTGGCAGGCGCCAAACTCGGCCTCCACCGGGACCGTGACGAAAAGGACGCATGGGCGCCCATCGTCTCGGTTTCGCTCGGTCTCCCGGCCGTGTTCCTGTGGGGCGGCCACGAGCGCTCGGACCCGGTGCGCCGCCTGCGCGTCGAAAACGGTGACGTTGCCGTGTGGGGCGGTCCGGCCCGCTTCGTCTATCACGGCGTCGCGCCTCTAAAGGATGGCTTGCATCCGCTGACCGGCGCCGCCCGCATCAATCTCACTTTCCGAAAAGTCTTCTGATCCAGTTGCCATCCGAATGCGTCACGGCCTCGTACGTCCCTTGGCAGCGCGCTTGGGCGCTCTCGGCCTTTTCGCACCGGGCACCTTGCCGATTCGAGGGTCCCCGGCGACGACCAGCTCGCAGGCATGGAGCGCGGCTTCTTCGAAATCCGGCGCATCGGTGGGAAGCAACTGCCAGCCGGTTACGGCGCCACCGAGCACCTGGATGGATCGCATGTACGGGAACTCGCGGCGGAGGCTCTCGTGGTGCTCTTTGACGGTGGCGAGCCACACCCCGTTGTCGGGTTCGGCGCCGGGCTTGTCACGCAGAATCAGGACAATCTTCGACCCGACGTACACCGCCAGGCAGCCAAACATGGAGCGCGTGGTGGGCGACAACGCGGCGATCGCATCGAGGACGAACTCATGCGGCACGGCCTTACGCCGCCTGTCGGCCACACAAGCGCCGTCCGGCTCACGGGATGGCCTCTTCCGGCGGCGTGTCGCCATCTGTCTTAGGATAACCTGGAGCGGGCGGTTCGCGCCGGGTTACACTGTCCTCTATGCTCCGAAAGTTTCTTCTTCTGCTTCCCCTCCTGGCCGCCTGCGCCCTCGCGCAGACACGCGTCTACGAACTCCGGACTTACCACTGTTATGAAGGTAAGCTGGAAGCTCTCAAAGCCCGTTTCCGCGATCACACCCTCGAAATTTTCAAACACCACGGGATCGAGAGCATCGGTTATTGGGTTCCGCAGGACCCGGAACTCGCCAAGAACACACTGATCTACATGGTCGCCCATCCCAGCCGTGCCGCCGCCGACAAGAACTGGGCGGATTTCCGTAAAGACCCGGAATGGATAAAGGTCGCCGCCGAATCCGAGAAAAATGGCAAACTCGTTCAGAAAGTCGACTCGATGTTTCTCGACCCGGCGGATTTTTCGCCCTTGAAATAGGGCTCAGTCTTCGGGCTTCGGGTTCAGCGTTTCGAAGACCCCTAACTCCCGGTTCTTGCGCACGGCATCCCACCGAAAGCAGCGCCCATTCATGGCTACGTACACACCGGGCGGAAGCGTCTGCACGAAGGCCAGCGCGGTCCCCAGGTTGAACAGTCCATCGGAGCTGCCGAACGTGTAAGGAACCATGGCGCCGGTAAGAACCACGGTTTTGCCGGCGACATTGGGGCCGAGCAGGGCCGCGGTCAGCTCCATCGAGTCGGTGCCGTGGGTGACCACAATGCGGTTTTCGCCGGCTTCGCGGCAGCGCTTCAGAATCAAGCCGCGGCCGGACTCGGTCATATCCAGGCTGTCGATCATGAAGAGGGTTTCCACGGCCACCGGCAGCCGGCAACGGCCCAGCCGCAGCATGTCGGGCAAATGAGTCTCCTTGAAGAAGAGCTCTCCGGTGAGCTCGTTGTACTCTTTGTCGAAGGTTCCGCCGGTTACCAGTATCCGGATCGTGTCGGGCATTGTTTCTCCAGGTAGCTCCATTTCTCTACGCCCGCAGACACGCCGCTCCAGCTTTGGCAGCCAAATTGAGCGCTTTCCGGGCGGTCGTGCTGAGGGGAACACCTTCCAGTTGGCGGGGGTCCATCCAGGCAAATAGGCCGTGGCCGGCCGGAAGCTTTTTCGCCTCGGCCCGCGCCACCGAAATCCGGTATCGATGGTGGGTGATGGAGTGCCGAAACTCGCCGAGCGGAGCACCGACGCGCGCGGCGGGAAGCTGGTCAGGCGAAGGCAGGTCCCAGAAGCCGGCCATGCGGCCCAGGGAAAGCTCCCGGCGGCGGAGCAGGATGCGACCGGAACGCTCCACCAGCAAGAGCGTCTCCCGCACTTCCACGAGCTCCACGCGGCGCAGTTTGACGGGCAATTGCGCGGCGGTGCCGGCCTGGCGCGCGCGGCAGCCGGTCGAGATCGGGCAAGCGGTGCAAAGCGGGCTGCGCGGCAGGCACACGGTGGCACCCAGATCCATGAGCGCCTGGTTGAATTCACCCGGATCGCGCGCCACCAGCCAGGTTTGGGCGATTTCACCAAACCTGCGGCGGGTGGCGGGGGCACCAATATCGGCGGAATCGTTCGAGACCCGCGCCACTACCCGAAGCACGTTGCCATCCACAACGGCGTGCGGCCGGCCGAAGGCGATGCTGGCAATGGCCGCGGCAGTGTAATCTCCGATACCCGGAAGGGCCTTCAACGCCTCGATTTCTTCGGGGAATTGGCCGGCGGCGTCAACCTGGCGAGCAGCCCGCAGCAGGTTGCGGGCACGCGAATAATAGCCCAGCCCGCTCCAGATCGCCAGCACGTCCGCTTCGCCGGCCGCCGCCAGCGCCTCCACCGACGGATACCGCTCCAGGAACCGCTCGTAATACGAAATGGCTGCCTGAGCGCGAGTCTGCTGCAGCATGATCTCGGAAACCCAAACGCGATAAGGATCGCGCGTGCGCCGCCAGGGCAGATCGCGGTGCGCCTTTCGATACCAGGCCAGCAGGGATCGGCCGATGCCGTTGAATGGAGCCACCGATGAACGCCGATGAACGCCGATAACTCCTTTTGTTTCTCCATCGGTGTTCATCGGTGTTTATCGGTGGCCATATTTCTTCATGGCTCGCAATTACTCGATCACACGCAGCCACTCGGCCACCACGGCGAAATCCTCCGGGCCGACGTCCCAGGCTTCAAATTCGGGATTCAGTGGCTCCAGCCGGATGCGTTCGTGCCGCCATTGGTCTTCGCCCAAGGCGACCTTGGTGCTGGTATATTTCTTGACGGTGTAGCGCGCGGTCTCATCGGTGACGCCAAACCGCTGGATCAGCAGAATCTTGTTCTGCCGCGAACCGGCCGGATGCAAGCGGAACA
>JBEKZL010000165.1:0-32548 GCA_049509915.1 Bryobacteraceae bacterium
GGCCCCACCGCTTTGGCGAAGATCATTTTGTACGCGCGGCAGAAGTAATCCAGGTCGGCAAACTGGCCGCGCTGGTCGTGGCGATGCTTGGGGCACCCGCCGTGGCAGATCGACTGGTATTCGCACACCTGGCATTCGGGGTGAGGAATGGTTTTGGTGGCGGCGAACTTGTACCGCCGCTGACGGCGGGCAATCTCGCTCCAGGAATCCTCATTCACGTTGCCGAGCTTCCAGCCCTCTTCCACGAAAAAGTCGCACGGGTATACGTCGCCGTTATATTCCACCACCACGTAGCTGTCGCAGGTCTCGTGCATGGTGCAGGTACCGGGCTTTTGGCCGGCCAGCGCCTCGGCGATGTTGTCGAAGTAACGAATGCGCACGCGCTTTCGGTCCGGCCACCACAGCTCGAACGTCTCGCACAGAAACTTGCCATATTGTTCCGGCGTAATGGTGAAGGGCAGCGGCTGGCCCAGGCCGTCGAATTCCGAAAGCGGAATGTACTGAATGTAGTCGATCCCGAGCGAGCGGAAAAAGCGGTAGAGCTCCCTGGGCTGCTGGACATTCGCCTGGCTCAACACGCACAGCGCGTTGAATTCCACGCCGTTCTTCTTAAGGCACTCGATACCCTGAATCACTTTGCGCCACGTGCCAGCGCCTCCTTTATTCACGCGGTAAAGATCGTGCGCCTGTTCCGGGCCATCGAGCGAAATGCCGATCAGCCAGCCGGTCTCTTGGAAGATCCGGCACCAGGCATCGTCCAACAGGATGCCATTGGTCTGCATCGAGTTCGAAACCGACTGTCCGTTCCGTCCGTGCCGCTTCTGCAATTCCACCAGGGATTCGAAGAACGCCGGTCCCGCCAGCGTCGGTTCCCCGCCCTGAAACGCGAATGCACTGGCCGGGTAAGAATAGAAAAGGAAGCTGTCCACCAGGCGCTCCAGCGTTTCCATGCTCATGCGGCGGCCTGGAAGCGCCTGGTAGGGATCGGCCTCGCGGTCGAGATAGAAACAGTAGGAGCAATCCAGGTTGCAGACCGCCGAGGCCGGCTTAATCAGCAGCGAACCGATGCGCGGCGTCGCGCCGGTACCGTCGAGAATCGGAAACGCTCCCATGCGGTTAGTGTAACCGTGGCGACGCTCTCACGGGAATGCCGCACAATTGGCGATTGGGTCGAGTGACGGGGTTGCGGTAGACCGGGCACGAAAGGGATTGTCCCGGGTCTGTTGTGGGGCGTGGTCATCCTTTCGTCGCCAAAGCCTTGACTGGAGAGAACCATCTTGGGCCGTATACCGTCTACTTCGTGTTTGCGCCGGGCGCTCTCGAGTCTAATTTTCCGCTCCATGATGCGTTCATGCGGTGGCCGGTGAGCGGATCGCGGCCGCGAAGCATAAATTGGGCTGGTACATCGAGCCGGGCTGCGAGTACAAACTTGAGCGCGGACATGCGTGGTCGGTTGGCATAAGCGGTGGCCTGTTGATCGCGATCCCAGAACCTTCGTTTGTCAATGGATGTTCACTGCAGTTTCCCCCGCGCGTCCACCGTCCAAGTTTCTGCCACGGTTTCGCCGCGCACTCCGTAGACGCGCTCGTGGAGATTCACGGCCACGCAAATGTGGTTGGGGATCACGCGGACGCGCTCGCCCACATCGAAAGTGCGCTCGGCGTGTCCGAGGTCGATGAAGCCGTGCTCCTCGTTCATCTTGTGGAAGCGCGCGCCGGGCGCTTCTATAACGCGGCCGAACGTGACCTCGGACGAAGCCGACAGCCGGTCCGACGAAAATGTCTTCGATCCCCCGTCGACGATCATCTGCCCGGGATGAGCCGTGGATACCACCGTGGTAAGGACCGCTGCGGCGCAATCCTCCAGTTGGCAGGCGCCGCACCCGACCGTATTCATGTCGTTGAACACGTAGGTGCCGGGGCGGATTTCCGTCAGACCGTGGATTTCGTGGGAGTGAAACAAGGTGGGCGTGGATCCGCCGCTGACGATCGGCGTTTCGATTCCCGCGCGGCGGAAATCGGCCAGAATCGATCTCAACAGCTCGCTCAGTTGCTCGAGCGCGCGCAGGCCGCTCTCGCTCAGAGCCTTGATATGGCCGGGATAGAAAGTAACGCCGCGCAGCTTCAGGTGCGGCAGTTTTTCGAGGCTCTCGGCCAAGTGCAGCAACTCCCCGCCCGGCGCCACACCCACGCGGCCCAGGCCGACATCGACCTCCGCCAGTACGCCCACTTCGACCCGCGCGGCGCGGGCGGCGTCGGAAAGCTGGCGCGCGGCGACAACGCTATCCAGCGCCACGGTGATGTTGGTTTTCGCCGCAAGCCACATCAACCGTTCCAGCTTCGACCGGCCGATCACGGGAAATGCTACCAGCAAATCGTCCGGGCCCGCGTTCAGCATCACTTCCGCTTCGGAGACTTTGGCCACCGTGAGGCCCGCCGCGCCGCCGTCGAGCTGGCGCTTGCCTATCATTACCGACTTGTGGGTCTTGGTGTGAGGGCGCAGGCGCAGCGCATGTTCGGCCGCGTACTGGGCTACGCGCCCCAGATTGCGCTCCATCACATCCAGGTCCACGATCAGCGCAGGAGTATCGATATCCGCAAGGGTCATGCCTCCAGAATATTGCGTCTGGCGGCGATGTCTTTTGAAAATATCAACATAAAATCATACTATGGTATATTAGTACTATGGTAGTAGAACGAGTACAAACAGGCGTGCGCATGGAAAAGCGGATCTTGAAAGTCCTCAAGGCAATTGCGGAGCTCAAGGATATGTCGCTCGGCGATCTGCTGGAGGGTATCGTGTTGCACGCCTTTGAAGGCAAGGGTGCATTTACCGATGAGACCCTGGCTCAGATCGCCCGCCTCCGCGAGATATACGGGCTCACGCTGACTGCCTCCGATAGCCACCAACTCACCGAGGAACAGGCATCGTGATGCTGGCTCCCTCACGCTGATATCGAACTGGGTTTAGGCCTAATATTACTGAGCCGCCTGCTAAACTTCCCTAAGGATGGCTTCGCCTATTTTGGGCCGTCTTCGTGCTTTCGAAGGAGAACAACATGACACGCAGGCGAATGGTAAGTATTACCGCGGCCGTTCTTGCCTTTCTGAACGCTGCGATGGTTTGCGCATCCGGGCAGGAGCCAGCGAAGCAGACCCGTGCCGACCTATATCACGAGTCTCTGCGTCCGCAGTTCCACTTCACGGCACGCTACTGGAGCGATTACAGGCTCAACCCTAAGGAACACCAGGAGGGCTGGATTAACGACGTCAACGGCCTGGTCTATCTGGACGGCGAGTATCACTTTTTCGCCCAACGCTGGTGGTCGTGCTGGCTCCACGCAGTGAGCAAGGACCTGGTGCACTGGCAGGAGCTTCCCCCGGCATTTGGCAAGGACGACAAGTTCGGCGGGACCCAATCCGGCGGCGCGGTGGTGGATTACGACAACACTTCCGGGCTGGCTACCGGGAAGACACCTGTGATGGTTGCATTCTGGGCCAGTACGGATAACTTGCGCCAATGCATTTCATACAGCAACGATCGGGGGCGCACCTGGGTGAAGTACGACAAAAACCCGGTCCTGATCCATCCGCAAAGAGATCCGAAAGTGTTCTGGTACGCGCCGGAGAAGAAATGGATCATGATACTCTACGGCCCGCCGAAGAACAGTTACCTGCTGTTTTCTTCGAAGAACCTGCTGGATTGGACGAAGCTCGGTGACCCGATTCCGGACATGTATGAATGCCCCGATATGTTCGAACTGCCTTTGGACGGCAACGCCGCGCGTACAAAATGGGTGATTGTGAATGGCGACGGAAGCTTTGTAGTCGGCGCCTTTGATGGCACCAGCTTTCGCGCGGAAACCGCCAAGCGGCGCGGTGATTATGGACGCAACTTCTACGCCACCATGACATGGAACGGCATGCCCGCACAGGACGGCAGGCGCATTCAGGTCGCCTGGATGAGGGGCGGTTCCTACCCCGATATGCCGTTCAATCAGCAGATCACCTTTCCGGCGGAGCTGACGCTGCGGACGCTGCCGGAAGGGATTCGCCTGTGCCGCAGCCCGATTCGGGAAATCGAGAAGATCTATGACCGCGATTTCACGCTGACCGACAAGCGCTTGAAGCCGGGCGAAAGTCTTCTTGGCGGCCTGCCGGGCGAACTCTTTGATATTCGCATAGAGATCGACATGTCGAAGACGAATTGCGAGCAGATCGTTCTGAACGCCCGCGGCAACGAGGTGAAGTATCTCGTCAAGGAGCAGGCGGTCGAATCGTGCGGCGTACGCCAGGAACTGAAGCCCCGGTCTCAACGCGTGTCCCTGCGCGTCCTGGTGGATCGCATGTCCGTCGAAACGTTTGGCAACGAGGGAGAGGTGTCCATCACCAACCAGGCTCGCGCCCAAGCATCGAAACCCGCTCTGGCGCTCAATGCCATAGGCGGAGAGGCGCATATCAGTTCGGTCAGCGTTCACACGCTGCGATCGATCTGGCCGGCGCACGTAACACGCTGAATCCGTCGAAAAACCACCCGTCCCTCCCGCAGCAGGCGGCAGCGGTGGCGCGCATAGCAGAAGACTTCGCCGCCGTGCTCGGCACCGGTCAAGTTGATGTCTTCCACTACAGGAGTAAACTCCGACTCCAGGCCGAAGAGAGGCGACGGGTGAACTCGACGATGGCGGCGCGGCGGGCCAGGGTGAACTTCCATGCTCATGGCCGGCAGGAACACGTTGTCCTTGGTCGAGATCTCAACCGGACGGGTGGAGGCGAGCACGATTTCGGTGGTTGCGCTATCCTGTCGTTGGCGCTGGCGATTGGTGTGAGTAGCTAATTCCTGCGCCATCGGTCACTTGGCCCCAAATGAAAAAGGCCAGTTCTGAATAGGCGTGTCGGAGACCGCTCCTATTTCGCCGCCTGCCGCGCGGACGCCAATTCGAGTTCCAGCTTCCGCTCCGGGTCCACCACCAGCCACGTGAGGGCTCCGACGCCACACAGCCCCGCCGCTACCAGGAAGGAAGCGGTCCAGCCGAATTGAGACGCAAGGAACGGCGTCAGCGACCCTGTAATCGTTCCGCCGATCTGGTTGCCCATGTTCATCACGCCCGATACAGACCCAGCCGAGCGCCCTCCCATGTCTGCCGTCACCGACCAGAAGACACTCAGCGAGAAGTATAGCGCTCCGGCGCCGCCGGCTAGGACTATGCTCGCCAGCCGTGCGTCAGCCACTTGCGCCCCGAACGCCACGAAGAGACCCGACAGGCCCATCCCGACCAGCGCGACACCCGAGCGACCCACACGCTTGCCCAGGTGCTTCGTCAGGAAATCGCTGACCCATCCGCCCAGCGGTGAACAGGTGGCCATCATCAGAAACGGGAGCATCCCATAGTAGGAGCTCGATTTCAGGTCGAGTCCCCGCACACGGTTAAGGTAGATGAAGAACCATGTGAAGTAGATATAGGCCACATACCCGTAGCAGAAGTAACTTAGGGTCAATGCCAGAACGTCCTTCGAACCCAGGATCATGCGCCACGGAACTCTTGTTTCTGTGCCCCTCTGGGTCAGCCCGGCGTTGATGAATGACACTTCCTGCGAGTCGATCCAAGGGTGATCCGCTGGTTTGTCGCGGCACACCATAATCCACACGGCACCAGCCGCCAGCGACATTACCGCGCACATCCAGAACGACCACCGCCACCCGTGATGCAGAAGAATGTAGGTGATAAATGGAGGCGCGATGCCCGCTCCCACACCCACGCCCGCAAAAATCAAGCCGTTGGCGATCCCGCGTTCCCCGGAGGGAATCCAGGTCGCCACCAACCGGTTTCCGGCCGGATAAACCACCGCTTCTCCGACGCCCAGTGTGAAACGCACCAGTAACAAGATCAGCAGAACCGCCGACAGCTTCGGTGAAACAATCGCTGTCAGCGCCGTGAACGCGCCCCACCACAATGTGCCGACCGCGATAACCCGGCGCGGACCAAACCGGTCTGCCAGGCGCCCTCCCGGCGCCTGCATCAGCGCATATCCCAGCACAAATGCGCTGAATACCCATCCCAGTTGCGTGTTGGTTAAATTCAATTCTTTCTGGATAGACTGGCCGGCAATTGAAATGTTCACACGGTCCAAATAAGCGATCGCGCTAATGACGAACATCCAGAAGATCACCACCCATCTGAGTCGGACCTTGAAAATACCAGGCATTGTTCGCTCCGCAGGTCGTCTCCGGCAAAACGCGGCCATTGGCGCCAGTCGGCAACGGCTTCTCACGTATTCCCGGAACCGATTGTCTAACCGGAAAGCCGTTTCGGACCTCCAGTTCCCGATCAGTATACACCCAGCCGCCGTCTTTTGATCCTGCATTACACGGACTATAGAGCTCGTAGAAAATGCCCGTTAGTCCGAACTTCTTTAAGCCAGGACGTGTTAGCCGGCTGTCTTGATTTGAGTTGGCTGGCTTTCGCCTTCCAGTCTATTGGGTACGATTACAGTCTGGCAGAAACAGTTCCTGTCCAGACGGTCCAGGATCCCACTTCCAGCGTGACGTGGCCACTCAAAACCTCGAGGATGTCTCAACTCGGATGCGCGCCGATGGCGCCGGGGAATCGCCAACCGTCGCAAGCATCGCGAGACAGGCCAGCTCCCCGATGACCGCTTCCAGCCCGAGGCAGTTCGGCCTTTGCCACTCCTCACACCGGACTATCGCGACGACATCGAAGTTCTGGTGCACAAAGATCTGCGACTGACCTTCGATGGAAACCGCTGTTGCGTGCCGCCGCGCTATGTTGGTCATAAGCTCACTGTCAAAGCCGATTCCTCCGCCCTGACCATTTGCGACCAGACGCATGAGATCGTGAACTATGCGCGCTGTTGGCAACACGGCCAGTCAGTGGCATCGTAATTACCTGAGTCTTCCTATTTCGGTAGTCTTCCCAATTCGCCTTTGCCTGGCGGATGTCTTCCCGCTGGCGCTTCTTCATGCCACCGGCGAGCAAAATGACAAAGCCGCTCGCCGTCCCGCCCGAAGTAAACGCGGTAGCCGGGGCCAAAATCGACTTTGTATTCCAGAACCCGTTACCGACCAGGCTCCGGAACGGGGACTAGATCCGTGCTGGGGCGGAGAGCCCCCATTCCGACGCTTGCGCAAACGCCGGCACGCAGCTTCCGCCTCCGGCACCGAGACGAGCGCGCTTCCCGCGCGGTCCACCGCCTCCGTCCCACGGCGGCACATACCGTCCCAAAAGCGGACACAGCCCCATCTGCCTAACCTCTTTGGGCCCTATGGCGTCATAGTGTTACGGTCGTCCCGGAATGGCAGGCGCCATGCCTTCTCCATCTCCGGGAAAGCTCACATGGACATCGCTCGCAAGAACGTCGGCAGGAGAAAACTGATCCGCTGGACCGTTACCGGCTTCATCACCCTGGCCGTTGTAACCGGAATCAGCTTCGGCGTGCGGCGCTTGAAGCCGGCGGCGCAGAGCGTGGATATGTCCACACTATGGCCCGATAGCGTGCGCCGCGGCCCGATGGTGCGCGAGGTCAACGGCTTGGGCACGCTGGTGCCGGTCGACACCATGCTGATCACCGCCACCACCGACGGACGGATCGAGCGCATTCTGATCCGTCCCGGTACGCCGGTACGCGCCGACTCGCTGGTCATGGTCATGACCAGCCCGGAGCTGGAAACCAAGCTTTTGAGCGCCCAGTACACATTGAAGGCGGCGCAAGCCGATTACGACAATCTGAAAGTCACCCTGCAAAAAGGGCTGCTCGATATGCAATCCAGAGGCGCCGAAGTGGGGGCCGACTACCAAAACGCCAAACTGCAGGCGGATCGCGATGCCAAGCTGGCCAAGGACGGGCTGGTTTCCGATATCGACGCCAAAATTTCCGCCACCAAGGCCGAGCAACTGGGCGAACAGTATCAAATCGAAAAGAAGCGCCTGGAAATCAACTCGCAGGCCGATGAGGCGCAACTTGCCGCGGCCAAGGTCAAGGTGGATCAGCTTCAAGGCGAATACGATCTTACAAAAAGCCAGGTGGATCAGCTCAAGGTCCGCGCCGGATTCGATGGGACGCTGGAGGCGCTCCCCGCGCCGCTGACCCAGGTCGAGGAAGGCCAGAAGGTGCTGGCCGGTTCGCCCCTGGGCAAAGTCGCCCAGCAGACGCACCTAAAGGCGGAGTTGAAGATTCCCGAGACTCAGGCCAAGGACGTCACTATCGGCCTGCCCGCCGTAATCGATACCCGTCTTTCGGGCGGCACATCGAACGGCTTGATTGAAGGGCGCGTGTCGCGCATCGATCCTTCCATTTTGAACGGCACGGTTACGGTGGATGTGGCGCTCAATGGAGCGCTGCCGAACGGCGCCCGCCCGGATTTGAGCGTGGACGGCACCATCCAGCTCGAAAGGCTGCCCGACGTGCTCTACGTGGGCCGCCCGGCTTACGGACAGGAAAATTCCACGGTGCAGTTGTTCAAGCTGGAACCTGATGGTAGGTACGCTAACAAAGTAAAAGTGACGTTCGGGCGCAGCTCGGTTAATACCATCGAAGTAAAAGAGGGCTTAAAGGTGGGCGACCGGGTAATTCTGTCCGACATGTCGAATTACGATAATACGGACCGCATCAAATTGAATTGAACGAAAAGGCTGCAACTCTCGTCGTACAAGGAAACGCTATGGAAAATGGCTCTCAGCCGCTAATTCGATTGGACCAGGTCAGCAAGGTATTCGTGACCGACGAAGTGGAAACGCACGCCTTGGCGGGCATCCACTTTGACGTAAAGAAAGGAGAATACCTTTCGATTGCCGGCCCGTCCGGGTGCGGCAAGTCGACGCTGCTGGCCATCCTGGGGCTGCTCGACACCCCCAGCGACGGAACATATTATTTGAACGGTAAGCCGGTGACCGGCTTGAAGCTGAGCGAGCGGGCGCGCATTCGCAACCGCGAAATCGGCTTCATTTTTCAGGCGTTCAATCTGATCGGAGACCTCACCGTCTACGAGAACGTCGAACTGCCGCTGACTTATCGCGGCATGCCTTCGAGCGAGCGCAAGCGCCGCGTGCAGGAGGCTCTGGAGCGGGTGGGGATGTCGCACCGTATGAAACATTACCCCTCCCAGCTTTCCGGCGGCCAGCAGCAGCGCGTGGCGGTGGCGCGAGCATTGGGCGGCGATCCGTTGATTCTGCTGGCGGACGAGCCCACCGGCAACCTGGACTCCGCCAACGGCGAAGCCGTGATTAGGCTGCTCCAGGAATTGCACCAATCCGGGGCGACTATCTGCATGGTCACCCACGATCCCCGCTACGCCTTGTATGCGGATCGCACCATTCAACTTTTCGACGGCCGTATCGTGGAAGAGAAAATGGAACCCGCCGGACACGGCGTCTGACCTCGCGGCCAGCCGCGAGCGAACAAGGGAGGACCGATGGCGCGACCGCGCAAGTCCCTCAGGCTGGCTATGGCCGTTCTGGCTGCCAGCGCCATGATTTCGGCGCGAACCCTGCCCGTTCCGGAGGTGGCGTTCCGCCAACTGTATTCGCTCGGTCCGGGCGGCCGCGTGGCCATTCAGAACCTTTATGGCGATGTCACCATCAACGCCTGGGACCGCGACGATGTACTGGTCGAGGCATTCAAGCACGGCACCGGGCCGCGGCAGCTCGCCGACGTCCGGATCGTGGTGGAACCGGGCAGCGGCACGCTTTCGATCCGGACTATATATAACGATGGCGACTCCCAGCAGCCGGCGCGGGTGGAATACCGCCTGATGGTGCCGCGTTTGGCGCGCCTTGAAGACGTTCGGCTGGTTAACGGGGAACTGGAGATCCGCGGCGTGGACGGGCCGGTGAAAGCTTCGGCCGTCAATGGGACGATCCGGGCCGAGCGTCTGGGCGGCGCAGTCGAGCTTTCCACCGTGAATGGAACGGTGGATGCCGGTTTTGCGCGGCTCGACCGCGGGCGCCCGATACTGCTAGCGTCGGTGAACGGCGCCATCCGCCTCTCGTTGCCCGCCGGCGCCGGAGCCAGCGTTTATGCCCACAACCGCAGCGGCGGCATCGTTTCGGCGTTCGGCAAGGCCAGCCGCGGCCAGGGCGGGCACACGCTAGAGGTGGAACTCGCCCGCGGCGGCGCGCCGATTCACCTGGATAACGTCAACGGGGGTATTTTCATTTCGGCGGGAAAAGCGGGCGGCGTCTGAGGGCGTGGGCTGACGCGGCCGGCTGACATTTGCTAACCTGTCACGGCATGAGCCGCTTGACTTCGGATGTGGGGCGCGCCCTGCGTGTGTTGACGGGCGCGCCAGGCTTCGCCTCCGCCAGTTTGCTGGCTCTCGCCTTGGGGATTGGAGCCACCACCGCGATTTTCAGCTTTGTGGATGCCGTATTGCTCAAACCCTTGCCCTTTCGCGATCCCGGCCGGCTGCTGCTCCTTTATGAGCGCAATCCCGCCGCCAAGAAGGAGAAGCTATTCGTCGCGCAGGCCGATTTCGCCGCCTGGCGCGACCGGAGCCGGTCGCTGGAAGCGATGGCGGCCGTTGCGGATACCCACATCAATCTGACTGGGGGTCCCAACGGCCGGGTCGGACCCGAAGAGCTAAAAGCCGAGCGGGTTTCCGCCAATCTGTTCCAACTCCTCGGCGTAGAGGCTGTTGTGGGCCGGGTTTTTCGCCAGGGAGAAGACCAGCCGGGAAGCGCCAATGTGGCGGTGCTCGGCTATTCGCTCTGGCAACGCCGTTTCGGCGCCAACCCGGCCATCCCCGGCCAGTCGATCCGGCTGCGCGACCAGAGCTACGTGGTGGTGGGCGTGCTGCCCGCGGGCTTCGAGGTGATAGAGCCGGGAGTCGAGATTTTTCTTCCCCTGGTTCTGAATCCCGCCGACCCCCGTTCGGGCCACGCGCGCAATTTGACGGGGGTTGCCCGATTGCGGCCTGGAACCTCGCTGGCGGCAGCCCGTGGGGAGATGGACGCCATCGGCCGCGAGCTGGAGAAATCCAATCCAGCGCTCGATCGCGGCTGGGCGCCGTCTTTGGTTTCGCTCGAGGACGAACTGGTAGGCGGAGTGCGGCAGCCGCTGCTGGTGCTGCTGGGGGCGGTCGCGCTGCTGCTCGGGATCGCCTGCGCCAACGTAGCCAACCTGCTGCTGGCGCGCGCTTCCGGCCGGCGGAAGGAAATCGCCATTCGCACCGCCCTCGGCGCCACCCGGACGGGGATCGCGCTCGGCCTTGTGGGCGAAAGCGTAGTATTGGGCCTGGCTGGGGGTGTGCTGGGCACGCTGCTGGCGCGGGTGGCGATTTCACTGCTGAAATATTTCGGACCGGCCGCCATCCCGCGGCTGGAATTCGTCGCCATGGACTGGCGGGTGCTGCTGTTCGCCTTTGCGATTGCGCTCGGGAGCGGAGTTCTGTTCGGGCTGGCGCCAGCGCTGACCGCGTCCAGGGTGGATTTAAGCGCAGCCATGGCGGAGGATTCCCGTGGCGCCACCTCCGGGCGCGCGGGACGCTGGGTGCGCGACGCGCTGGTGGTGCTGGAAGTGGCCCTGGCTTTGGTGGTGCTGATCGGCGCCGGCCTGCTGCTGCGCAGCTTCGTGCGGCTGCGCGGCACCCACCTGGGGTTCGGGGCGGACGGGGTGCTCACCTACCGCATGCCCATGGCCGGCGGACACAATTCGACGCCCGCCCGGGCCACCGCCTTCCTCGACCAGGTGCTGGCGCACGTCGGCGGATTGCCGGGCGTACGCGCGGCCGCGGCCACCAACGCTCTGCCGCTGACCGGTCTCGGCACCGGGGTGATGTTCACCATTGAAGGCCGTCCCGCCCCCCCTCCCAGCGAGCGGCCGATTGTGCTGGCCCGCTTCGTCACCCGCGATTATTTCCGTGCCATGGGTATTCCGCTCGAAGCCGGGCGCGGATTTGCCGATACCGACAGCGCCGAAGCGCCGCTCGTAGTGGTGGTGAATCGCGCCCTGGCGCACCGCTTTTGGCCTGGCGCCAGTCCGCTCGGCGAACGCGTGGCGATGGAAACCGTTCCGCCGCGAACGGCTGGGATCGTGGGCGTGGTGGGCGACGTGAAACCCGACCGGGTGGAGCACGAGGACTGGCCCACCATTTACATTCCTTTTCCCCAGGTGCCCGCTTCCACCATGGTGCTGGTCGTGCGTACCGAAGGACCGCCTGAGAGTCTGGCGGCGGCCATCGAGCGCCGCGTTCACGATCTGGACCCGGATCAGCCCCTGGCCGAGCGCCGCACCATGGCGCAAATCGTGGATCGCGCGGTCTCCGGGGCGCGCTTCAATACGCTGTTACTGACCGGCTTCGGCGTGGTGGCGTTTTCGCTGGCCGCGATTGGTATTTACGGCGTGATCGCGTTCGACGTGGGCCGCCGCACCCGCGAACTGGCAATCCGTTCCGCGCTGGGTGCCCGGCCGAGCGATCTGCTGCGGATGGTGGTGGGCGAAGGAGCCCGCCTGGCTGGGATTGGAATCCTGGCCGGGATACTGGCATCGTACCTGCTAGCGAACGTGCTGGCGTCGATGCTCTATACGGTCCAGCCGCGCGATCTCACGACTTTTGCCGCCGTTCCGGTGCTGCTGGCCGCAGTGGCGCTGGCCGCCTGCTACATTCCGGCGCGCCGTGCCCTGGCACTGGGGCCCTCGGCCGCCTTGCGGCACGAATAAGGACATCATGATTAGTCTGCGAAATCTAGAGAAGTTTTACGAAGCCGGCTACGGCCGCACGTACGTGCTGCGCCGCATCAGCCTCGCCGTTAAAGAGGGCGAGTTCCTCACCTTTATGGGACCGTCGGGCGCGGGCAAATCCACGTTGCTCAGCATATTGGGCATGCTGGACGCAGCCTGGACAGGGGAATTCGAATTCTTCGGCCACGCTGTGCACCGCATGAAACCAAAGGACCGGGTGGAGCTGAACAAGCGCTACATCGGCTTTGTTTTTCAGAGCTACCACCTGATCGACAACCTGACCGTGTACGAGAACCTGGACATACCGCTCTCTTACCGCAATGTGAAGAGCGCGGAGCGGGCGGCGCTGGTATGCGACGCGCTCGACCGCTTCCACATCGTGGGCAAACGGGATCTTTACCCCAGCCAGCTTTCCGGCGGGCAGCAGCAACTGGTGGCCGTGGCCCGCGCCGTCATCGCCAGTCCCAAGCTGATCCTGGCCGACGAGCCCACCGGCAACCTGCATTCGACCCAGGGCAAGGAGATCATGGATCTGTTTCAGAAGCTCAACGAAGAAGGCACCACCATCATCCAGGTGACTCACTCGGAAGCCAACGCCGCCCGCGGCCATCGCACCATCCAGCTTGCCGACGGCTGGATTGTCCCCTAGCGCCCCGGTGGATTTCTCACGCGTTTCGCTGCATTTCCGCCGCCGCCGCATGGCCGCTTTCGCGTCCCGCATGGGCATTACCGCGGCCACGCGCGTGCTCGATATCGGTGGCACGCCCGACTGCTGGGAGTTGTTGAAAGTGAAGCCGCGGCTGACGCTGGTCAACATGCCGAGGGCGGGCGAAGCTCTGGGCGCGCAATGGGTGGCGGCGGATGGCTGCGCGCTGCCGTTCGGCGATGGCGCCTTCGACGTGGTTTTCAGCAACTCGGTGATCGAGCACGTGGGCGCTATCGACCGCCAGCGGCGCTTCGCGGCTGAGGTTCGCCGCGTGGGGCGGGCATACTGGGTGCAGACGCCCAATCGCTGGTTTCCGGTGGAACAGCATCTGTTGACGCCGCTGGTGCATTGGCTGCCCAAGCGCTGGCAGCAGCACGTGATTCCCCGCTGGAACCTGTGGAGCGCGCTGGTCCCGGCCCGGCCCGACCAGCGCCGATTCTATGTCGAGCACTATCTGCGCGACGTGCGCCTGCTCGGGGTACGGGACCTGCGCCTGTTGTTCCCCGGCGCGCAGATTCTGCGGGAGCGCTTCTGCGGCTGGACGAAATCGCTGTTGGTAGTAGGCAGCGGGTAAGGGACGGCAGCGATTGTGCATTTTTGTGCCAAATTGGCGGGGTTTACAAGCGGCCGTCGCGGGCGCGATCCTCGATTCCGGCAAGGCTTCGGTCGCGGCCCGAAAACTCTGAATACCATGGACGGCGTCGAGATATCAGGACCCTAAAGCCGCCAGCAAAGACACCGGCGACAGAGATCGCCGGCGCTACGGACTGAGAGGCCGCGCCGGGAAAGAGGGTTCGGCTTTTTCGCAAAGACCGCTCCGGCTTTCCTGGATGGCCCCGGCGCCACGTCCGTAGTGGCACCTGCGATATGCTGAGACGTATGTTCTGCGAGAAGTTGCGCGAAGCCGGAGTGGTGGGAGCGGGGGGTGCCGGGTTTCCCACCTACGTCAAGGCGCAGGCGCAGGTGGAATTCATGATCGCCAACGGCGCCGAGTGCGAGCCGCTGATCCACAAAGACGCTGAGATCATGAGGCATTATCCCGTTGAGATTCTGGCCGGCATGACCGCCATGATGGAAGCCACCCAGGCCCAATCCGGGAAGTTCGGGGTGAAGACCAAGAACGCCGAATCCATCGAAGCGCTGCGCCACGCCAACCATAACGAGAGAATCGAATTCGTCCAGCTTGGCGATTTTTATCCTTCGGGCGACGAGTACGAACTGGTGTACACGGCCACCGGGCGGCTGATTCCGCCGGCCGGGATTCCGCTCAACGTGGGCTGCGTGGTGAGCAACGTGGAGACGTTGTACAACGTTCATCTTGCGACGCAGGGAAAGCCGGTGACCGAGAAGTTTCTCTCGGTGTGCGGCGCCGTGGCGCGGGCGAAATCCTTCTGGGCGCCGGTAGGAACCAGCTTCCGCGACCTGCTGGCGCAGGCCGGCGGCGCCACGGTCGCCGATTTTGGAATCTTCGTCAGCGGCATCATGATGGGGTCGACCAGCTTCGAGCTGGACGAAGTCGTGACTAAGACTACCGGCGGCATCATCGTGCTGCCGCGCGACCACTATCTGTTCACCCGCAAGACCCGCTCCCAGCAGGAGATGAACCGGATCGGCAAGTCCGCCTGTGACCAGTGCAGCTACTGCACCGAGTTTTGCCCGCGCTACCTGCTCGGTTACGAAGTGATGCCGCACAAGGTGATGCGTAGCCTGGGCTTCACGGTGACCGGCGGGGATATCTGGAACCAGTGGTCGGAGCTATGCTGCTCTTGCGGCATTTGCACCCTGTACGCGTGCCCGGAGGATTTGTATCCCAAGGAGGCTTGCGACATGGGGAAAAAGGACCGGCGGGCCGCGGGATTGAAGTTCGTGCAGCAGAAGCCGGTGGAAGTTCATCCCATGAAGGAGTATCGCCGGGTTCCGCTGGCGCAATTGCGCAAGCGGCTGCAGATCGAGGAATACGAGAGGGAAGCGCCCTTCGAGAGAGTGGACTTGCGCCCCGCGTCGGTGCGTATCATGCTGAAACAGCATGCCGGGCAAACCGCGGCGGCGGTGGTGAAGGAAGGCCAGAAGGTGAAAAAGGGCCAGGTGGTAGGGCGCGTCGAAGAAGGTAAGCTCGGTGCGCCGGTACACGCCAGCATCGATGGGAAGGTGAAGGCGCTTACGCCCGAGGCTGTGGAGATCGTGGCGTAGAGAATGGAAGAGCGCGACCAGGGGTCGCGCGCGGACGAGGGCATCCGCCCCACCGTACTATAGAGAGAGAGAATGGCGAACGATTCAATCGGGTTGATCGAGCTGACCAGCGTCGCCGCCGGGTACCAGGTGTGCGACGCCATGTTGAAGGCGGCGGCGGTGGAACTGGTTCTCTCGCGATCCATCTGCTCGGGCAAATACATGGTGATGGTGCGCGGAGAAGTGGGCGCGGTCAGCGCCAGCGTGTCGGTGGGGGTATCGGACGGGCGGTTTTCGGTGATCGATTCCTTCGTCATTGCCAACCTGCACGAATCGGTGTTTCCGGCGCTGAGCGGAGCCGCCAAGGTGGAGGAGATGGACGCGCTCGGCATTCTGGAGTCGTTTTCGGTGGCGGCGCTGATCGAGGGCGCGGACGCGGCGGTGAAAGCGGCCAACGTACAGCTGATCGAAATCCGGCTGGCGATGGCGCTGGGCGGGAAGGCGTTCGTGACGCTCACGGGCAACGTTTCCGCCGTGGAAAGCGCGATCGAGGCCGGTGCGCAGGTGGTGGGCCAGAAGGGAATGCTGGTGAATAAAGTGGTGATCCCGCGTCCCCGGCGGGAGCTGTTGAACGAGATGATTTGAACCGGTGGCGCGGGTAATCCCGTCGCGGGCGGTTACGTGGGATGAGCTGTAACCTTGACTTTCCGGTGACGGCTCATATATTCTGGCGGTTCGTTTGGACGGGATTGCGGCCAACCTTATTTATGGCGGAGAATTCGCCCCCAGTGCGGGAGACGGTGGAACGGACGTTGGAGTCCACGCTGGAGAGTGTGGACAGCGCCGAAGAACTGGCGTCGGAGCTGGCTGTGCGGGCCGGCTTCGACGAGGAGGACCTGTTGAAGATCGGCATGGCCGTGCGCGAGTCCATGGTCAATGCCGTGGTGCACGGCAACCGCTACAACGCCCACAAGAAGGTGCGCTTTGCGGTGTCTGGCGGCGAGCGGTGCCTGACGGTGAAGATCGCCGATGAAGGGGAGGGGTTCGATATCGACCATTTGCCCGACCCGCTGTCGCCGGGCAACCTGATGCGTTCCTCGGGACGCGGCATCTTTCTGATCCGTTCTTTTATGGACGAGTTTCAGATCCGGCGGCTGGACGGCGGCGGCATCGAACTGACCCTGGTGAAGTATCAGGCGGGAAAATAGAATTCGCGGTTTCGGAACGAGGAGGAAGACAAACGTGAGTGTAAAGCTGAGTACGCGGCAAGTCGGGGATGTCAGCGTGATTGATGTCACGGGGCGCATTACTTTGGGCGAAGGATCGAGCGCGCTTCGCGACTCGCTACGCGAGTTGGTGGGACACAACCAGAAGAAGATCCTGCTCAACCTGGGCGACGTGAGCTATATCGACAGCTCGGGAATTGGCGAGTTGGTCTCCGGGTTTACGACCGTGACCAACGCCGGCGGCCAGTTGAAGCTGCTCAACCTGAGCAAGCGGGTGAAGGACCTGCTTACGGAGCTTCGAGTAGGGAGTATGCCGCCCGTGGGACAGGCATGCTTGCCTGTCTTCATGGGTGGCGAAACAAATGACAGGCCGGGAGGCCTGTCCTACTAGCCTCCGCCCACGAACTGGACGATTTCGAGCCGGGCACCCTGGTGCAAAGGCGTCTCGGCCCAGCGCGCTTGTTTCACGATCCCGCGGTCCAATTCCACGGCCACGCGCGCGGGGTCCAGGCCCAGTTGGCGGAGGAGTCCGAGCACGGTCTGACCGGGTTCGGTGGCGTGTGTCTCGCCGTTCACGACGATCTCGATTGGCATGCGTTGGTTGACACTCTTCTTTTGCACCCAGTATAGTCGAAAGTAGCTCCGGAGTCAGTTGGAAACGATGCCGAACTCCTACATAGATGTGTATTTTCCGGTACTGGTGCAGGCACTCATCGCCCTGGTGACGGCGGCGGGCTTGCTTTCGGTTTCCTTCCTGCTCGGTAAACGGGTTCGAAACTACGTCAAGGACATGCCGTATGAATCGGGGATCGTCCCAACCGGGGATGCCCGCCACCGTTTCAGCGTAAAATTTTATCTGGTGGCGATGCTCTTCATCCTGTTCGATATGGAAGCCATTTTTCTGTATCCCTGGGTGGTGGTGTATCGCGAGCTGAACAGCCAGATGAAGATGTTTCCCTTTGTCGAGATGGCGGTTTTTGTATTTTTGATTCTGGCTGGGTTCTTCTACATCTGGAAGAAGGGTGCTCTCGATTGGGCCACTTCGGATGTGGCCGAGCGCAAAAGTTGAGCATCGAACATGCTACCCCAAACTCTCGAAAACCAGGAACTGGCGGTTGCCGTCCGGGCCTTTGACGGCGATGCCATTGAAGGCGGAAAGTTCGAACGCGGCGAGTTGACGCTCGAAATCGCGCCCGCCAAAATCGTGAGCGTCTGCGGCTTTCTGAAATACGACCAGAAATTCGTGCGGCTGAGCACGGTCACGGCGGTGGATCGCTATCCGGCGGAGCCACGTTTCGAGGTGGTGTATCATCTGCATTCGGTGGAGCGGAACCTGCGTGTGCGTTTGAAATGCCGCGTGCCGGGCTCAGATCCGGCCATCGATTCGGTCACTTCGATCTGGCGCGGCGCCAACTGGTACGAGCGCGAGGTGTTCGACCTTTTCGGCGTTCGTTTCGCGGGTCATCCGGACCTGCGCCGCATTATGCTGCCCGACGATTGGGAAGGCCATCCGCTGCGCCGGGACTTTGCGGTGACCGGATCGCGAGTGTAATGAGATGATGCCAGGCGTGAGTGGAGAGAGCGGGCGGAGGAAGACGACAGGCCAGGAGGCCTGTCCCAGATGAGCCAACCGGGTCTTACCGACGATCCTGTCGCGTTGCCAGCCATTCAGGAACAAGACACAGGCACCGGCTTGCGCACCATGGTCCTCAACATGGGGCCGCAGCACCCGTCCACGCACGGCGTGCTGCGCCTGTTGATGGAGCTCGACGGCGAAAATATCGCCAAGTGCACGCCCGATATCGGCTATCTCCACACCGGCATCGAGAAGGAATTCGAAGTCAAGAACTACCAGCAGGCGGTGACGCTGACCGATCGCGTGGATTACCTGGCTCCGCTGTCGAACAACCTGGGCTGGTGCCTGGCGGTGGAAAAACTGCTGGCGCTGGAGATACCGCCGCAGGCGCAGTGGATGCGGGTGATGCTCACCGAGTTGACGCGCCTGAACAGCCACCTAGTGTGGCTGGGCACGCACGCCATCGATATCGGCGCCATGTCGGTGTTCCTGTATTGTTTCCGGGAGCGCGAGGATATCCTTCGCATCTTCGAGATGTTCTCCGGCCAGCGCATGATGACGAGCTATTTCCGCATCGGCGGACTGGCCCTGGAGCCGCCGCGGGGCTGGCAGCAGCGAGTCGGGAAATTTATCGACATTTTCCCCAGCCGTGTGGACGAATACGAGGACCTGCTCACCAAGAACCGCATCTGGATCGGACGCACGCGCGGGGTAGGGAAGATCTCGCTGGAGGATATGCTCGACCTGGGAGTGACGGGCCCGATGCTGCGCGCCGCCGGATTGAAGCTCGACATTCGCAAAGACCAGCCGTATTCGAGCTATGAGAAATTCGATTTCGAGATTCCCACCCGCACGGAAAACGACGTCTATGCCCGCTACCAGGTGCGGGTCGAGGAAATGCGCCAGTCTGCGCGTATCGTCAAACAGGCTCTCGAAGGCATGCCTCCGGGCGACTGGAAGGCGGATGCGCCGCACGTGGTGTTGCCCGACCGGGAAAAGATGAAGACCCAGATGGAGGCGCTGATCTATCACTTCAAGATCGTGACCGAAGGCTTCCGCGTGCCGGAGGGCGAGGTCTTTCAGGTGATCGAATCGCCGCGCGGGGAACTGGGTTATTACGTGGTCAGCGACGGCACCACCAAGCCGCTGCGGGTGCATATGCGCACGCCCAGCTTCGGCAACCTGCAGGCCACTGGGACGATGGTGCAAGGCTCTCTCATCGCCGATGTGATCGCCTCCATCGGCAGCATGGATTTCGTGTTGGGCGATACGGACCGCTAATGACATTTTCACCGCAATTGGAGGCCAGGTTCGCTAAACTGCTGGCCAGCTATCCGCCCGGGCGCGAGCGGAGCGCGATGATTCCGATGCTCCTGTATGCGCAGGACGAACTGGGCACGGTGACGGCCGAATTAATTGCCGAAGTGGCCGGGCGAACCGGCGTGACGCCGCTGCAGGTCAATGAAGTGATTTCCTACTACACCATGCTGCGGCGCAAGCCGGCCGGCAAATACCACGTGCAGGTGTGCACCAACGTGAGCTGCCTGCTGCGCGACGGCGACCGGTTGTTCGAGCATGCCTGCCAAAAGCTGGGGATCGAAAACCACGGAGTGACCGCCGACGGCCAGTTTTCGATCGAAGAGGTGGAGTGCATGGGCGCGTGTTCCTGGGCCCCCGCCGTGCAGGTAAACTACGAATTCCACCACGACGTGACTCCCGATAAGCTGGACCGGCTGCTGGACGAGCTCAAGGAGCAGCGCTAAATGGATCATTTCGGAAACCAGGGCAACCGCTCGCTTGCGGCCGCGGCCCGGAAATGCGCGAGTGGAATATTAGCCCATGCTGTATAACCAACCGAGCCCGCTTGAAACCAGGGTGCTGACGCGCCGCTTCGGCATGCCAAACTCCGCCGCGATCGACACTTATCTCGCGACCGACGGCTACCAGGCGTTCGTGAAGGCGTCGAAAATGACGCCAGGCCGGATCATCGACGAAGTAAAGGCTTCCAACCTGCGCGGCCGCGGCGGCGCCGGATTCCCCACCGGTATGAAGTGGAGTTTCGTGCCTCGCACCTCGCCCAAGCCGAAGTACATCGTAGTGAATGCGGACGAAGGCGAGCCGGGCACGTGCAAAGACCGCGTGCTGATGGAAAACGATCCGCACTCGTTGATCGAAGGTTGCCTGATAGCCGGCCTAGCGGTAGATGCACATGCCGGCTATGTGTACATCCGCGGCGAATATCGCTACCTGATCGAGATTTTCGAAAAGGCTCTCGGGGAAGCCTACGCCAAGGGCTGGCTGGGGAAGAACATTCAAGGGACCGGCTTCGATTTCGACCTGTATGCGCACACCGGCGCAGGGTCCTACGAGTGCGGCGAAGAATCGGCGCTGCTCGAATCGCTCGAAGGCAAGCGCGGCGTGCCGCGCATCCGGCCTCCGTTTCCGGCCGTGGCGGGCGCCTTTCAATGCCCCACCGTGCTGAACAATGTGGAGACCTTCTGCGCGGTGCCGCACATCCTGCTGGGCGGCGGCAAGGCGTTTGCGGACCTGGGCGTGCCGAAGGCCGGCGGCACCAAGCTGACGGCTCTGTCCGGACACATCAATAAACCGGGTGTGTACGAGCTGCGCCTGGGCTTCCCGGTGCAACAGATGATCGAGGAAGTAGGCGGCGGCATACCGAACGGGAAAAGACTCAAGGCCTTCATTCCGGGCGGTTCCTCGTGCCCCATTCTGACGGCGGCCGAATGCGAAGGCGCCACCATGGACTACGATTCGATGGCGGCGCGCAAAAGCATGCTGGGCTCAGGCGGCGTGATCATCATGGACGAAGACACCTCGATGGTAAAGGTGGGGCTCCGCATCATGAGGTTCTACTCCCACGAAAGCTGCGGCTGGTGCATTCCCTGCCGCGAAGGAACCGCCTGGCTGACCAAAATCATGACCAGGTTCTATGACGGCGGTGGCTCGCGGGCGGATATCGACCTGCTCGGCGACATCGCGAAGAATATGCTGGGGCGGACGTTCTGCCCGCTGGGCGATGCCGCGGCCCTGCCGATGATTTCCCTGGTGGAAAAATTCCGCGACGAGTTCGTGGATTACCTGAAGGGCAAGCGGCGGGAGGAAACTTCCGGCCGCCTGGTGACGGTCTGATGCCGGATCCGGTAAAATTTATGATCGATGGGGTGGCGCTTTCCGCGCCGCCTGGCACGTCGGTGATCGATGCCGCGAAAAAGGCCGGTATCGAGGTTCCCTCGTTTTGCTATTACGAAGGGCTCACTCTTGTCGCCGCCTGCCGCATGTGCCTGGTGGAAGTGGAAAAGATGCCCAAGCTCATGACGGCATGCACGCTTCCCGTTGCCGAAGGCATGGTGGTTCGCACCAACACGCCGCAGGTGCGTTCGGCGCGCAAATACATGCTCGAGTTCCTGCTCACCAACCATCCGCTGGATTGCCCGGTTTGCGATAAGGGCGGCGAGTGCGAACTGCAGGACATGGCGTTCCGGTACGGCGCCGGCGAAAGCCGCTTCACCGAAACCAAGGTGCATACCCCCGAAAAACAATATTCCCCGGTGGTGTTTTTCGACGCGCCGCGCTGCATTCTCTGCTATCGCTGCGTGCGCGTCTGTGACGAGGGGATGGGCGTCAAGGCGTTGGGGGTGGTGAGCCGCGGCGTGATTTCCGAAATCGGCCCCAATCATGGCGACCACCTGGAGTGCGACGAGTGCGGCGCCTGCATCGATATCTGCCCGGTGGGGGCGCTCACCAGCGGCGCTTATCGCTACCAGACGCGGCCGTGGGAAATGACTCACGTGGGCACCATCTGCACCCATTGTTCGGATGGCTGCAAGACTACCCTGGGCACGCGCAACGACCGCATCATTCGCGGCAATAACCGCGACCGCTCCGGCATCAACGGCGAATTCCTGTGCATCAAGGGCCGCTACGGTTTCGATTTCTACGACCATCCCGACCGCCTGCAGGCGCCGCTGGTGCGCAAGGACGGGAAGGTGGAAGAGGTGAGCTGGTCGGAAGCGCTGGCGGCGGTTGCAAAGAAGTTCCAGGAGGTGCTGGCCGAACAGGGCAGTTTCGGCGTGATCGGCTCGAGCCACACCAGCAACGAAGAGGACTACTACCTGCAAAAGTTCGCCCGCCAGGTGCTCGGCACCAACAACATCGACCATCACCGCACCGGCGACGTGGTGACGACGCTCGACGCCCTCAGCGGCAAGACCGGGAAGCTGGCCACCGTAGCCGATCTGTACCGTGCCAAGGCCGTGCTGGTGCTGGGTGCCGACCTGGCCCTCGAACATCCTCTGCTCTCCTTCCAGATCCGTGCCAACTACCGCCATCATCAGGCCCACGTCTACGTGGTCACGCCCAAGCCGGTGCGGGAGGACAAGTACGCCACGGCGGTGGTGCGCGGCCGTGATTACGCGTCGCTCGCCGCCAGGCTCAGGGCCGAGCCCGATCTGGCGATTTTGTTCGACGATACTTATAGAGGTGACGACATCCGGGCACTGGTCGATTTCGGCGAGCAGTTGGGAATCCCGGTGAAGTATGTGCCGCTGGTGGACCGCTCCAATTCGCGCGGCGCGGTGGACATGGGGTTGACGCCGGAGCTGCTCCCCGGTTACGAGCCCTCCGGCCAGCCCGGCCTTCACTACGATGAGATGGCTGCCGCCGACCTGAGCGTGCTCTGGGTGGTGGGCGCCAATCCGCTGAAGGCGGGCGCCAGCCGCAAGGCCGGGTACCTGGTGGTTCAGGATATGTTCCTGACCGAGACGGCCGCTCAGGCCGATGTGGTATTGCCGGCCGCGTGCGCCTACGAAAAGAACGGCACCGTCACCAGCGGTACCGGTGAGCTGCAGCGGCTGGAGCGCGCCATTAATACCATGGGCGCCAAAGCAGATCTGGAAATCATCGGGTACCTGGCGCGCGAAATGGGCGCGGCGGCGAAGATGGGGCCATGGACACCGGACGCCGTCTTCAACGAGATTCGCGGCGCGGTCCGCGGCTACAACGTTCCCATGGCCGTGCTGGTTACCGGCGGCGCGGCCGGGACCAGCCCGATCAACGAACGGGTGGCCGCCGATGCGCGGCCCGACCTGGTCCGCTCCGACCACGATGGGCTGTTCGCCTCCGGCACGCTGGGGCGTTATTCTAAAGTACTGAATTCCGTTGTGGAAAGTCGCCAGAGCCGCTAATGGACCCGTCTACCTGGTTTTACGCGATCAGCTTGATCAAGATCCTGGTGGTCTTCGGTGTTCTGATGACCACGCTGGCCTATTTGCAGTGGCTCGAGCGCAAGGTCATCGCCCACATCCAGGTCAGGCCTGGACCGTATTTCGTCGGCCCGCATGGTCTGCTCCAGCCCCTTGCCGACGTGGTCAAGCTCATTACCAAGGAGGACCTGCTTCCGCCGTATGTGAACAAGCCGCTTTACCTGGCGGCGCCCTTCATTGCGGTCAGCATGGCGCTGCTCTCGATTTCGGTGATCCCGTTCGGGCCCGAGATCGACATCTTCGGCTACCACACCTACATGCAGTTGACCGACCTCAACATTGGCGTGTTATTCATTCTGGCGGTTTCGTCGGTCGGGGTGTACGGAGTTGCGCTGGCCGGCTGGTCGTCGAATAACAAATATGCGCTGCTCGGGGCCCTGCGAAGCTCGGCGCAGATGATCAGCTACGAGCTGCCGCTATCGCTGGCCATCGCCGCACCGCTGCTGATTTCGAACACTCTGAGCCTTCGCAAGCTGGTGGAGACGCAGGGCGGTAACCCGGCCCACGCCGGCAACTTCTGGAACTGGAACCTGTTCCACGGCTGGCAATGGATCGGCTTCCTGGTTTTTCTGATCTCGGCGTTTGCGGAAACCAATCGCATCCCCTTCGACCTGGCCGAAGCCGAAAACGAACTCGTCGCCGGATTTCATACCGAATACTCGAGCATGAAATTCGCCTCTTTCTTCATGGCCGAGTACGCCAACATGATTACGGTTAGCGCCATGGCCGTGATCTTGTTCCTGGGCGGATGGGTGGCGCCGTGGCCGGCCGAATACGGATCGGGACTCATCCCAGTGGTGATCTTCGCGCTGGCCGGGCTGATCGCCATATATCACGGACTGCACCCGGCCCGCCGCAGGGACCGTTTCTCGCTGCCGGCCACCGGCCTGGTCTTTCTGTTCATCGCGGCCGCGTTTCTGGCGCCCTTTACCCAAAGCTGGCTGCTGCCGCTGTTCTGGTTCTGCGCCAAGACCGGCGCCATTCTGTTCGCCTTCATCTGGGTTCGCGGCACGCTGCCCCGTTTTCGCTACGACCAGTTGATGGGTTTCGCCTGGAAGTACTTGTTCCCCGTCGCCGTCGTCAATCTGCTCGCCACCGGTTTGGGGGTGGCACTGTTTGGATGAAATGAGCCGGATCAAATGGACGTCATTCTCTTTCTGATCTTCGCCACCATCGCCGTCGTCGCCGCCGTGAACGTGGTGGTGCAGTCGCACCCCATCTCGAGCGCCATCTCGCTGATCGGCGTCATGGGCTCGCTCGCCGTGCTCTATCTGCTGCTGGGCGCCGAATTCATCGCCGCCGCCCAGGTGATTGTCTACGCCGGCGCGGTGATGGTGCTGTTTCTGTTCGTCATAATGCTGCTCAACGCCGGCACCGAGAGCAAGCAAAGCAAATCCGAAACCGCTCACCTTCTGGGCGTGCCGGCGCTGCTGGTCTTCGCCTTGTTGCTGGCATACTTCATCCGCTCGCAGCCGGAATCGGGCGTACACTTCGGCGGCTTTACCGGGGGATCGGCCCAGGCTGTCGGCCGCGCCCTGTTCACCACCTACCTGCTCCCCTTCGAGGTCACCAGCGTGCTCATCCTGATCGCCATCGTCGGTGCCATCGTTCTGGCCCGGAAGGAGATCTGACACCGCCATGTCGGAAGTTCCCCTATCCTGGTTTCTGGTCCTCAGCGCCCTTCTGTTCGCCCTCGGCGTGGCCGGGTTCCTGTTTCGCCGCAATATCATTACGGTGTTCATGTCGATCGAGCTGATGCTGAACGGCGTGAACCTCAGCTTTATCGCTTTCGCTTACCAGCACAAGGACGTCAGCGGCCACCTGTTCGTCTTCTTCGTGATGGTGGTGGCCGCCGCCGAAGCCGCGGTTGGCATGGCCATCATTTTGACCGTGTTCAAGAACCGCGCCACGCTGAATATCGACGATATCAGCACCATGAAGGACTGACGCACAACTGATGCTACTCTGGCTCATCCCTCTATTCCCGCTGGCGGGTTTCGCCATCAACGGCATCTTCGGGCGCCGGTTTTCGAAGGCGCTGGTGAACGCGGTTGCCGTCGGCAGCGTGCTGCTGTCGTTTCTGTGGGTGCTGAAGACGCTGGCCGCCGCGGCGCCGCTTAACGGTCCGCTCACCGAGCGCTATTTCACCTGGATCCAAAGCGGCACGCTTTCGATCGGCGTCGATATGGCCGTCGATCGCCTCACCGCGGTGATGCTGCTCATCGTGACCGGGATCGGCTCGCTCATCCATATTTATTCGATCGGCTACATGGCGCACGAGGGCGGCTACTACCGCTTCTTCGCCTACATGAACCTGTTCATGTTCTTCATGCTAACGCTGGTGCTGGCGGCGAATTACCTGCTGCTGTTCGTCGGCTGGGAGGGCGTGGGCCTGTGCAGCTACCTGCTCATCGGTTTCTATTTCGATAAGAAATTCGCCACCGACGCCGGCAACAAGGCCTTCATAGTGAACCGCATCGGCGACTTCGGCTTTTCGCTGGCGGCGTTTCTGATTTTCAAGCAATTTGGCTCGCTCGATTTTTCGGTGGTCTCCGGGCAAGCGGCCGGCGCTCCTACCGCCATGCTGACTGCCATCGGCCTGCTCCTGCTGCTGGGCGCTTGCGGGAAGTCGGCGCAAATTCCGCTCTATGTCTGGCTGCCGGACGCCATGGCCGGCCCCACTCCGGTATCGGCGCTCATCCATGCCGCCACCATGGTCACGGCCGGCGTCTACATGACCGCCCGCTCCTGGCCCATCTACGTACACGCGCCGCAGGCCATGGAGACGATCGCGGTCATCGGCACCGCCACGGCGTTTTTTGCCGCCACTATCGGCCTGGCGCAGAACGACATAAAGAAGGTTTTCGCCTATTCCACCGTGTCGCAGTTGGGCTACATGTTCGTGGGCGTGGGCGTCGGCGCGTTTTCCGCCGGTATCTATCACCTGATGACCCACGCGTTTTTCAAAGCTCTCCTGTTCCTGGGTTCGGGCGCGGTGATTCACTCGCTCTCGGGCGAACAGGACATGCGGCACATGGGCGGCTTGCGCGGCAAGATCCCCTGGACGTTCTGGACCATGATGTGCGCGGCCGTGGCCATCGCCGGCGTGCCGCCCTTCGCCGGTTTCTGGAGCAAAGACGCCATTCTGCTGGCCGCCCACGCGCACGCGCCGTGGATGTACTGGGCGGGCACGGTCACTGCCGCCCTCACCGCCTTTTATGTTTTTCGCGCCATGTTCCTGACCTTTTTCGGCAGCTACCGCGGGCACCATCACGCGCACGAATCTCCCGCCGTAATGCTGGCGCCGCTGGCCGTGCTGGCCGCGCTTTCGCTAGTCGGCGGCTGGTTGTTCAATGTGCCGGAGTTCCTAAGTGCCTTCTTCCCAGCCCAGGAAGTGCCCGAGGACGCAGGTCTGATGGCGATTTCTACCGCCGCCGGGTTGATCGGTATCGCCCTCGCCTACCTTATGTATGTAGCTAAACCGGCCCTGGCGGGTTCTTTCGCCGATGGCGTTAAGGGGCTGTATTGGCTGGTCTACAACAAGTATTTCGTGGATGAAATCTACGATGCCGCCGTGGTCGCGCCCGTGGTGGACGGCTCGCGCGCCGTGCTGTGGAAGGGCGTGGACGTCGGCGTGATCGATGGCGGCGTCAACGGAATCGGCGCCCGCTGCCGCAACCTGGGCTCGGTGCTGCGCTTGTGGCAATCCGGCAACATTCGCAGCTACGCCACCTGGCTGCTGGTCGGAGCGGTAGTGATGATAGTCGCCATCGGCATGGCGGGAGGCGTCAGGTGAACCTGCTGACCCTCGTCCTCTTCCTCCCGCTGGCGGCTTTTCTGGTAGCCCTGTTGGTGCCGCGGTCTTCCCCCGCCGGTTCGCGCGCATGGGCTCTCATTGTTTCGCTGGCTACGTTCGTCTGCTCCGTCGCCTTGGTCGGCTATTTTGACCGCGGTCTTGGCGGTGAACAGTTCGCCGTGGACACCACCTGGATCCGGTCGCCCGAAATCCATTTCTTCGTCTCGCTCAACGGCGTCAGCCTCTGGCTGGTGCTGTTGACCACCTTCCTTACCCCCATCTGTGTGCTCATCTCCTGGCGCAACATTCAGAACAGGGTCAAGGAATTCTACGCCTTGCTGCTGCTTCTGGAATTCAGCCTGATCGGGGTGTTTCTGGCGCAGGACCTGTTCCTGTTTTTTGTCTTCTGGGAAGTCAGCCTGGTGCCGATGTATTTTCTGATCGGCATCTGGGGCCACGAACGCCGCATCTACGCCGCCGTGAAGTTCTTCCTCTATACGATGGCCGGCTCGGCCATGATGCTGGTGGCCATCATTTATCTGTATCTGAAGGCCGGCACGTTCAGCTATCCCAAGATTCTGGACCTGCTGGCCAGCGGCCAACTCGGCTTTCGGCCCGAGGAGCAGATGCTCCTGTTCCTGGCCTTCTTCGTCGCATTCGCTATCAAGGTACCCCTGTTCCCGCTGCACACCTGGCTGCCGGATGCGCACGTCGAGGCGCCCACGGCCGGTTCCGTCATGCTGGCGTCGGTCATGCTGAAGATGGGCACCTACGGAATTCTGCACTTCTGCCTGCCCCTGTTCCCGGCGGCGGCGCGGGCCTGCTCCGGCTGGATCGCCGTCCTCGCCATCATCGGCATCATTTACGGCGCGCTGGTGGCGATGGTGCAGCCGAATATGAAGAAGCTGGTGGCGTATTCGTCGGTGAGCCATCTCGGTTTCGTGGTGCTGGGGATTTTTTCGTTTACCCAGCAGGGCCTCGACGGCGCCGCCTACCAGATGTTGAACCACGGCATTTCGACCGGCGCCCTCTTCGCCCTGGTTGGGCTGCTCTACGAGCGTCGCCATTCGCTTGAAATCGCCGATTACGGCGGCGTGGCGACCGCTGCGCCGTGGCTCTCCACCGCGTTTCTGTTCGCCACCCTGGCCTCGATCGGCCTGCCCATGCTGAACAATTTCGTCGGCGAATACCTGGTCCTGCAGGGAACCGCCCTGGCCAATTTCACCTGGACTGCCTGGGCCGCCATCGGCGTGATCCTTTCCGCCTGCTACATGCTGTGGATGTACCAGCGGGTTTTCTACGGCGAGGCAGGCCACGAAGTCCGCGCGCACATCGGCGACATGAATTTGCGCGAATGGGCCGCGGTCGTTCCGCTCGCCGTCATGATGGTATGGATGGGTGTTTATTCGCAGAGCTTCCTACCGCCCATCGGCAAGACCACCGCCGCCGTGCTCAGCCAAACTCAAATCAACGTGCCTTTCCGCGTAGAGCTTCACCACCCCGTGGAGGTGAGCCGTGCCCGTTAATCCCTTTCCCGGCGCCACCGACCTTCTGCGCTTCCTGCCCGAAACGCTGCTGATCCTGGCGGGCACTCTCATCATGGTGCTCGATCCCCTGGTCAAACGCCGCTCTTCGCCCTTGTTCGGCCATCTCACTCTGCTGACATTGATTGCCGGTATTGCCGTAGCCGTGGCCGGCGCCTCCAACCCCGGCCCGGCCTTTTCCGGCATGTTGATGGTGGATGGCTTCGCCACTTTCTTCCGAGTGCTGGTGATGGGTGTCGGCATACTGATCGTCCTGCCCTCCTACCCTTTCCTGGCCCGTCAGGACGGGGAAACCGGCGCATTCCACGCACTGCTGCTGTTTTCCATTTCGGGCCAATGCCTGATGGCCGCCGCCAGCGACCTCATCATCATCTTCATCGGTCTCGAAATTTCCTCCATTTCGAGTTACGTGCTGGCGGGATTTTTTCGGGACGACAAGCGCAACAACGAATCCGCGCTCAAGTATTTTCTGCTGGGTTCTTTTGCCACCTCCTTCTTCCTCTACGGTGTGGCGTTGATTTACGGCGCCACCGGCACGATCAACCTTGACGCCGTGCGCCGGTCCATCGGGCCTCTCCGCGCCGACCCGCCGGTCATGATCGTGGCCGCCGCCGCGCTGATGTTCGTCGGCCTGGGTTTCAAAGTCTCCGCGTCTCCCTTTCAGATGTGGGCACCGGACGTCTATCAGGGCGCTCCCACCCCCGTGTCGGCATTTCTGTCCGCCGGCCCCAAAGCCGCCGGGTTTGCCATTTTCCTGCGCATCTTTCTCACCGCGTTTGGGCCCATCGGATCCCACTGGGAGCCCCTGGTATGGGGTGCATCGCTGCTCTCCATGACGGTCGGCAATTTCGCCGCGCTCACCCAGAGCAACTTCAAGCGGATGCTGGCCTACAGCTCCATCGCCCATGCCGGTTACCTGCTGGTGGCGCTGACGGCGCGTTCCGACGTTGGCGCCGCGGCCGCCATGTTCTACCTGGTGGCATACGCTTTCATGAACATCGGCGCTTTCGCCGTGGTGAGCCACCTGTCCGGCCGCGGCGAAAAGTACACCGATATCGACGACTTCAAAGGCCTCGCCCAGAAGCAGCCGTTCACCGCCGCCATGCTCACCATTTTCCTGCTTTCGCTGATCGGCGTCCCGCTCACCGGCGGCTTCTTCGGCAAGTTCTACATCTTCCGTGCGGCCCTGGAATCGCACCTGGTCTGGCTGACCGTGCTGGGTCTGCTCAATAGCGCCGTGGCGGCGTATTACTACCTGCGCATCCTGGTCATGATGTACATGCACGATCCGGGCCCGGCAGCCGAAGCCGTGGAACCGCTGTCGCCCGCCATGGGCGCGGCGCTGATTCTGCCGGCGCTTGGGACTTTGGTCCTGGGCATCTTCCCCGGCTGGGTGCTGGACTTCGCGGGTAGGTCGTCGGAGTTGATGCGGTAGGGCCCGCTGTCTTTCGAGGCTGTGTAGCCAATTCCCCGTGGGGCAGACCATCGTTTCCTGTGGTCCGCCCCGCACCGCGCTGGGGCTCTCGGTCAGGACGGCCACAGATCTCCTGCAGTCGGCAGCCATGTCAAGGCCGGAAATCGAGGGCGAACAAATGAAGCCAGCACGCCCGCAACGTGCGGCTGATGGCGGACCCAGAGCATTAGGCGACAGCTGTCTCGGCGCGGCTGGTTGAGCCGGCGGAAACTGCACCGCGAAGGTCCCGGGTACGCTTTCTCCTGTAGGCCCCTGGAGGGATGGACCCGTGCTACTCTTTTTGAAGTCCACCTGAAATTGCAGAGGCTAAAGCGAGGTACGGAACGTGTGATGGTATATGACACTATCCTGTACCTCGAAGATTTCTTGGCGACCCTGCAAATGTTCCAAGACAACTGTGGTTCCGTGCGGGCGACTGTGGAGGATTTCCTCCTGGATGATCCGTGCAAGGAGATCTTTGAAATCAGACCGCCTAAACAGATCGGAGGTATTTTGGCTGAAGATCGCGGGGTGCGATCTCGATCCAGCTCAGCGCGGCACACAGCGCCTTAAGTACCCACCTGTCCTGGAGCTCGCCCTCCGGGGAAGACGGCTATGGCACTCTTAGCTTCGACGCCGACGACCTGCGTGCGGAAGGACTGAGTACGCGCGTCTTACGCTCCCTGCCCTACAGCCCGGTCGGCGTGCTGCCCACACGCATCCGTGGCTGTACGGGTTTGCCGGGGCATTCTTCAGCCTACTGCTACTGTTACCCGCGGTTAGCATCTGGCTGTACGGGCCGGTCTACACCATTCCCCTATTAACCATCGGATTCATCCTATTGATGGTCTTAAAGTTTCGGAAGAAGAGGCGGCCGGCCCTGAGGTTGGAGAAGAGAGGGGAGCGGCGCAGTTTTTTCCAGAGAAAGAAAGATGAAATCCTCCTCATGATCCTTTCCCTTATGATCGGTTCCGTACTCACAATAAGATTTCAATCGGCGCCCGTTCCAGTAGAATAGAGAGTGCCATGGTGAAAATCGAACCGATACGTGTCGAAATCGAACGCGAGGATGACGGCCGTTTCCTGGCTTCGGTTCCGGACCTTCCCGGCGTTATGGCCTACGGCGCCACCGAGGACGCGGCGGTCCGAAAGGTAAAGTCCATCGCCCTACAGGTATTGGCTGAAATGATCGAGAGTGGCGACGACATCCCCGAACCGTTCAAGGTGCTCTTCGCCGCATGAGCGTCTGGCGTGCGACGAAGGCCAGAAGGGTCTATGCTGCGCTGTTGCGTATTGGGTGGAAGCTAAAGAAACAGGTTGGGTCGCACCGCAAGCTGGAGCGTCCCGGTTGTTCCACCTTCACTTTCTGCTTTCACGACAGCGAAGAGGTCGGCCCGGCCGCGCTGGCCAAGATCGGCAAAGATACCGGCCTCCGTCCGGAGGATCTGTGAGCCATCCAGCCGTGGAGCAGGCTTCGCCTGCCACCCGCTACACTGCCCATCCTGCCACCGGCCGCTACGACCCACTCGCTCCTCGAGAGACTGAGGCATCGGCGAGCCATTGTTCAGCCTCTTCCCGGGTTCGAAATGGCTGCAGTTCGCAGATGCCTTCGAGCAGGATTCCGAGCATCCGTATCATGCCGTAGGCCAAATCGTTTCCGACTACGATGGCGGTTGGGCCAAGCACTCCCTTCCGGCCGTACTCTCGAAGAAGTTCGACCGTGGTGCGAACGTCGGAAGCCGAAAATTCGGCCGTCGCTCTTGAGGCTTCGATCAGCTCGCGATATGGCAGGCCTTTGTCCCGGTGCTCCTGAGTGAGATGTTTGCGGATGTCGTCCATCGTGATCGGACCATCGGCGGTGGTGTACATCTCTTGCCGCTGGTGATCGACAGCGTGCATCACAGGCATTGCCGTTCCTCCTAACGCTACTCCGGCTCCAATTAGACCACGGCCCGGCCTCGGGAACAAATGGCAACACCCCACGCCCTCGGGGGTCACCCAAAACCGGCCATAGAGGGTCACTTCAAAACCGGCCAACGATAAACCGCTAGACCAGGACGTTAACTCAGGCGTGAGGGCGAGTACCCTGCGTCGATGTGAGCAA
>JBEKZL010000166.1:0-17001 GCA_049509915.1 Bryobacteraceae bacterium
TTCGCTGTCGAGAGCATCCGGCGGTGGTGGCGGATGGATGGCAGGAAACACTACCGCGCGGCGCAGCGGTTGCTGCTCTACGCCGACAGCAAGGGCGGGAACGGCAACCGGCAAGGGGCCTGGAAAGTGCGACTCCAGGAACTGAGCGATGAGACTGGCATGGCAATCACGGTATGTCACTACCCGCCGGGAACCAGCAAGGGATTGCCGCAACGGCGAGAGGTCTCCGACAGGCCGCCTTGGACCATGGTTTCGGTGGCACGGAGGAGTCGCTCAATCAGCCGTTGTTTCTTACGCATAACTTAATATTAAGATACTGCCATCCGATTACCCCGTCAAGACCAAAATTACAAAATCTTCAAAAATGTTTCGGGCTGCGAATCTGTACGACCTTGCAGGGTCGCGGCAATCGGGGCGCAGAAACCAAAGGGCTTAACCTCTCCTTTTTGCGCCGGAAAGTAGCTAAGCCAGAGGCGCGGGCGATGGGAGTTGGGGGGCAGGCGATATCAACCACGCCGGAGGCGTGCGGGTTGGTTGTTCATTATCCGGGCCGGAGGCGCGCTGAGTTTACTGTGGTGGCGCGAGGCGTTCGAGCTTCGAAAAGCGAATTCCGGGCGCCGACCGAGTGTTTCCAACGGGAAGGCCACACTGACGGGAACGTAAACGCGAGTTCTCGTCAGGCCTGGCGTAGTCCAAGAGCCATACGCACGTCGAGAAATGGGGTGCCCTCTAGGCCCGCGAGAACCGAGAGACCAGGGGCCTACCCGGCCGCAGGACCGGTCCGGGAAGCCACGGTCCGTAATGTGCGCAGAGCAGCGCGTAGTTCAGGAGGGTCGAAGTCCCTCTGGCGCTCGGATGAGGAGTGCCATATCCGAACGCGGGGGTAACGCCTCGCGGGCCGGGAGAGAAGACAGCCAAGGCGGACCTGGAGCCACCGCTTGAGGTCCCCGGAGGGCAGGGTGTCCATCGCGAGGTGGAATCCGAAGGGCATGAGGAGAAGTACCGGGCTGTAATCAATGGGGGCTGCCCCCAGCTGAACCTGTCGGCCAAAGGTGGGGCAAGGTCGAGCCTGCACTATGAAGGCGAAGGCGTTCTCATTCACCCACCGCACCAAGGTGTTTGCGGATGGCACGGTACGGAAGAACAGCGCGTGACCGCAGGAGGACTGGCAGAGTCTGCGGGTGGCACCGGAGTAAGCAGACCTATAAGCGTGAGCGAAGTGGCGCGTGACGCTCTGTCAGAAGACGGACGGCTATGTAGTACCACAAGCGCGGTGCCGCGTGACCGGGGAACCGGCGGCGGAAGTGGGCCGGGGAAGGCAGTCGGCGAAGGCGGTTGGGAAGAGAGAGAAAACCAGATGAGCAAGGGCGGGGAGGTGGATCAGTTCCATGAGTGAAATACCCGTACATTCTCGTCCGAGGAGACTGGTGGACTGGATCAACCCGACGGGTGCCAGAAAGGTCCATTCATGAATTGACACGGTGTATCAGCGGAAGAACTTGGAGATGGCCTGGGAGATGGTACAGGCCAAGCGGCTCGTGTCCCAGAGAATAGCTGACAGCCGGGTGCTGCGTCTGATTGAGGCTATGCTCCAGGCGGGAAGTTATGGCAAAGCGCGGCTCTACCCAACGGAGCGCGGGACTCCGCAAGGCGCAAGGCGGACACCCAAAACCGGCCAGTTGTAGACCGCTATCCAGGACATTGACTGGGACGAGGCGTTCATATATGCTCCGTCCTCGTGAGCAATGTCTTGAGCGAGGAAAAGAAACAGCAAGCCATAGCCTTAGGGCGCCTTGGGATGGTCGTTGCGACGGATCGAACGGGAAACCCTACCGGGACGAGATTGAGGTCGGGCTCTCGCGGGGTCGCAACGCCAGGGCCATCTGGCAGGACTTGGTGGACCGCTACAGCTTCGCCGGCGCCTATCAGCGCGTCAAGCGTTTCGTGCGCGAACTCCGCCGGGCTGGATCGGCCGCCAGGTCCAGGTGCAATGGGATGCACGTCAAGTACGGCTGCTCGATCCGCGGACCGGCGCGCTGCTGCGCGAACACTTGCGTCAGATGCCCGGCCGCCATCGCATCAAAGACGAGGACCGCCCCAAGCAAACCCCGCTGGGCCCGCTGCAACTGCTGGCCCGCGCCGACAAGTTCGGGTCGCAGATCGGTACGCTCTGCCGTTGCCTGCACCGCCAAGAGGGCGAAGCCGCCGTGCGCCGCATCCTGGGCATGTTGTCGCTGGCCAAGAAACACGGCGCCGCCAGTGTGGATGACGCCTGCGCCGCCGCGCTGGACGTCGGCGTCTGTGAGTATCATTTTGTGCGGCGCTATCTGGAACGCCGCCCCCAACTGCCCCTCAGCCTGCGGCAGGTCGATCCCCTCATCCGCCAGCTCACCCTGTACCGCGACTCCATCGAAAACCAAACCAAGGAGAACGAGGTATGAACGTCATCGAACTGGAAGGTGCGTTACGACAACTCCGGCTCGGCGGATGGCCGCCGTGTTGGAAACCCGGCTGCACGAGGCGCAAACCGAAACCATGGCGCCGATCGATCTGATCGCATCCCCGGTCACCGGTAGGGTAAGAATAGGTTGTCCTGGATGCGCTTCAACTGGCCGGTTTTGAAGTGTCCCTGAGGCGCACGTAGAACTGATGGAAGCCAGCGTCGCAGCTCCACATTCCGGGGAACGCATAGAGCGCTGAGCCCATGAGCTGCATCCTCAATTGCTCGGACGTGACATTGCCGACGAAACCATCAGTATCGGGAACCTTCTGGTTAACGGTGTCTAGGACGACCAGAACGACTCTCTCGTTCCGAGTCAGGCTTTGCAGTTCCGCTGCCAGGCACGGATCGCTCAGCCCCGAATCTTGTTTGGTTACAAGGAGATAGCGCTTGCCACGAAAATTCAGAAAATCAAAATCTGGTCCTACGGGCCACCGAAGCGCAGGCCGTATGCTTTCATGGATTTCCGGTTCCGCGGGGAGATGCCAGCAGATGTTCCGCAAGCCAGATGATATAGCGTGAATTACGTTCGCGGACTTCATGCAGCAGGTTATCCGGCATCTCGTCAATTTTCTCCTTGAAGAATCGGTTGTCGCCGTCCGGGGAATTAACATCACGGCTGCCGACCACGTTGCCAAGCCAGAACACCAAGAACAGATTTCCGTCAACTCTCCCGCGGGCAGCGTCGCCAAGCAAGCGTCCGCCGCCTGAGCCAGCATAGTGCCCGGCGAGCTTGCTTTCCGGACCGTATAACCCCGCGGCGGCGAAGCGATTCGCCCGGTCTACCATGCGGTCGAAGAGTTGCCTCCAATAGGAATCCACGGGTTGCTCGGCGAGCACATCGAGCAGCAGTAACTGCAGTTCCCCGGAGATCTTGTAGTTCACTCTCCCGGAGGTTGCTTCACCGATGATTCCCAGCACGGCCGCTTGTTTGCCGCTCCCCGAATGGACGCTCAGTGTCGCGTTAAAGTGGTGTGCGATGTCGGCGTGTTCACGAATTCTGGCCGCCAGTTCCTTAAGGGGATGGCCGCCAAATTCCTGCTCCACCCGGGGCAGCAGTTCCGGCCACATCTTGCCATGGCAGTACTCCCGCAATCCGACGCCGTGTTCCGCCGTCCGCTCCATCATAACGGGAAAGGGCTGGCGTTTCTTGAAGCCGAAATTGGGAGGCACCAGGGGTGCGGGACGCCCACGTGCCTGCAGCCAGTGCATGTAAAACAGAAGCTCCTTGGCGGTCGTCAGGGTTTCGGCCTCGTCGATCGACGGTTCGAAATCGAAGCTGCGGCCGCACTTGCACTGCTGGATAAAATCGTACAGTTCCTCGTTACGTTTCAAACTCATGCCGAATTTCACTGAAAGGCGGATGATTTCCTGGCGAGTGAAGCTGTACTCCCGCCCGCCGATTGAGAAAGGTCGCGAGAACTCCGCAGCCACCCACGATTGTTCTTCAGGCGTCAGAATTTGAGCGAATCTTTCCGCCACCGCCGAGTCGCCCCATGCCGCCGCATGCCGAACATCGGCCTCTAGTTCGAACAGTCGCGAGGTATCCGTGGTGAACTTGGTGTATCCGGCTGCCTGGCGAATCGCCTCTTTCACATGCTCGAAAGACCTGGCAATGTCTTCGGAGCTATCGCCGGAAACAATGAAATGATCGGCCTCCGCGTTGTACCCTTCGCGCCACCCGCTGCGGATCGCTGCCCATAGCCCGGCGTGATAAAGGTGTCGGATGGAAACCCGGGTGTGCCCGGGCACGAGCGGGTTCTCGCCGTCGCGTTCGGCCAGCGCCGCGTCGGTAGTCATCTCCCGCGTTGCCGCCAGTTGCACCGGGGAGGCCAGGTTACAACCCGTCTCGATTAACAGCGTTCGATAGGCGTCAAAGGCGGCCGGAATACTGATCTCCGGATGGCGCGCCCCGGCGGCGATCGCGGATTCCTGCCCCTGGGGCCTTGGTAGAAACGACGCATCCACCTGCTCGGCAAAAACACGGATGTTGTCGTGATCCGTCGCAGCGAAAGGTATCACGAGAATAGTGCTTTCTCCCGCTTCGTTGCCCAGAGAGGAAAAATATGCTACTCGTCCGGAGAAGAGAGGTGAGATCTGCGGAGCAGTCGTAATTTGCAGCAATACCGGTTGCGGTGACCCGTGAGCCACGACGTCCGCTGCGAGATAGTAATTGCACGGGCAAGCGCGGTCAACCGACAGAGACCCCGGATAAATTCGAAGGTCCCGCAGCGCCACTTCTTGAAGGGCCGAGGCCATGCGGCTGCATGTTTTCGTACTGAACCCATCGCGCCCGCTGATGCGCACGAGGATATCCGCGATCGCTGCCGCCTCTTCCCGTCGGAACGACAGCGCAGTTTGCTGGCTCATTTCAGATCATCCTCCTCATTTCTTTCAAAGAACGGAAGATCACGCACCTCCCGCTCGTAAACCCCGGCCGTCTCACGCAAGCTCCGCCATACACAACGGCCCGATCATCCCGGAATCTTCGGCCAATTGCTTTCTCTCAAACTGTGGAGAGCATCGAAAACCGCTCCGCTTCCGATACCCTGACAATCCGCCGATCCTTCACATTCTCGCCCAGGGCCCAGTTCTCCAGCCCCTCCGAAAACAGCCAGTCTTTTGTGTCTTCTTATGACAGCGCGACTCAGCTCAGGATTCGGGAAGCGAAAAGCTTCTCGTTGAGCTTGGCTCCCAGACCGGGGCGGTCTGTGAGCACGATCTGCCCGTTATTGACCTCGGTCGGCGGATCCAGTAGATCGTTCTCCCAGCGGTCTTCGGGCGCCGTTGCCGGATACTCCTGTGCGAGCAGGTTCGGAAGCGTCGCCGAGACGTGACCGGCGGCACGCGCAAGCACAGGGCCACACCAGCAGTGCGGAGCAACAACGGCATCATACAATTGGGCCATCACAGCAACTTTCCGCATCTCGAAGATCCCGCCCACATTGCCCACCTCCGGCTGAATTACGCGAACGGCGGAATCCAGTACATCTTTTGCTTGCTTTCGATCGAAAATGCGCTCGCCGGCCGCGAGAGGAATCGATGTCGATTCGGCGATCTTCCGGAACAGGTCGGGGCGCCCCGGAGCGATTGGCTCTTCGAAGAACACCAGGTTGAAATCTTCCAATTCCTTGGCCGCGCGCAAGCCTCCTTTGAAGTCGAACCTCACATGGCCGTCCACGGCCAGCCTAAAATCAACGCCAAGGCTGTCGCGGAAAGCCTGTAGAGTCTTGCGATAGGCTTTGATCTCAGCTAGACTCGGGTTGCCTCGAATCTGACCAAACGGATCGCACTTGAACATGCGAAATCCGGCTTCCTTGGTGCTCACGGCGCGTTCCACCTGTCCGGCGACGTCGTTGATCCCCACGTAAGCACCATGATTCGCGTAGAGTGGCACAGTGTCCCGTATGCGCCCCCCAAGAAGCGCGCAGATCGGCAGGCCGGCCACTTGGCCCATGATGTCCCAGAGGGCTATTTCGATCGCCGACACGGCCGACACCCAGAACAAACCTGAGGCTGCGGCGACTGTATAGCCCTCCGAGAAACCGCGCGCGTACCGGTTCAGGAACGCCTCAATCTCCAGAGGACTCGTCCCGATGAGCTCGGATCCGATGGTTGCGGCAAGATCTCGCACCAGCCGGACTCTCTTGAGGTTCTGCCCTCCGCCCCATGAGAAGGCTTCGCCTATGCCTTCGACACCCTGGTCCGTCTGCACGCGCGCGAACACCCAACCGGCGTAGCCGCGCGTCGCTTTGATGGCGACGGCCTTTACGCTGGTTATCTTGATCCGCGTCGGAGCGGACTGCGCCTTCGCCCCGCCCGGCGAAGCCATCAATCCGCCCGCACCCGCTATCAACGTGTCAAAAAACCGCTTTCTGGTCATACCGTCTCCAATCGGAAACTAGAACAACTCTTCCAGGTCATGAGATCTCTAATACGGGTATCAGAACAACACCTTCAGGCCGAACTGTATTTTCCGTCCGGGGCTTGCGGCGTTGAGCGAGCCAAAGCCTTGCGAAGGGTTTCCGGCGCTGTTGAAGTTGACGGTAGTGTTGATTCCGGTGAACGAGGCGTGATTGGCCACGTTAAATCCTTCGGCGCGGAACTGCACCGTCGCTCTTTCCCGTATGCGGAAGTTTTTCAGCAACGCTACGTCCCACTGGCTGAAGAAAGGACCAATCAGAATGTTTCTTCCCGAGTCTCCAAATTGGCCCGGCACCATCGCGGCGGCCGGCAAAAACGCCGCGGTGTTAAACCAGTGGGCAACAGTGCGTTGGTCTGCGGGTAGGACTGGGTCTCCGACTACTGTCGCCCGCGAGCTGGACACACCGATATGCGCAATATCGACCGGCACAGTGACCGAGTTCGGAGCTCCACTCTGAAAAGCCGTTAATCCCGAGATCTCCCAACCGCCTAGCCCTGTTCGGATCACGGAGTTGGCTGTCTTGCGAAAGAATGGCAGCTCGTAAATGTAGTTGAAGTTCAACATCTTACCGCGATCGATGGCAGACAATCCGTAATCCGCCCTAATGTTATAGATATCCTGCGGGGTGCCGGATGTCCTATCCAGGGTCCTCGAAAGCGTGAAGTTGACGCCGAACGAGAGGCCAGTGGCCAGGCGGCGGTTCGCCGTGACCTGCAGGCTGTTGTAGTTGGAAGTGTCTGACCCATCCCTCAAGTTGATGGCAGCCCATCCAAGGTAAGGAACCAGCGCATTTGGGTTCTCGTTGGGGACCGGAGGGTTTAGGAGCGCGCCAGGGTGTAGCTGATTCAAATTCAGCGTGTCCCTCAAAGCGTACCCCCAGTTACCGACATAACTGGCGTCCACGATTATGCCTCCGGGCAGCTGCTGCTGGAGTCCGATGTTAGCGGAACGGAACATCTCTGTCGGGTCGTGAGTGAGAAAACTAGCCACATTTGAAGGGAACGTTTTCGCGGTGCCTCCGGCGGGATTGTCGATATTACCGTTGAAGATCGTGGCCTCCTGGTTAAACGGCGGATTCGAGGCGAGCGCGTCCATGTAATTGTTCGCTTGCCGGTCGTGGAAAACGCCGTACCCTCCGCGGATGGAGGTCCTCCCTCGGCCGGACGGATCATAGGCGAAGCCGACGCGCGGTGCAAAATTCGTGTAGTTGTTGGTGGATCCTTGTTTTGGCAGCCCGTGGAACAGAGGTGCCAGGAGGGTTGAATTGTTGGCGTTGAGCACCCGACCCGCGGCCGCCGCTGGCAAGCTGGACCCGAGAAGCGTGATCCCGTTGAACGGATTGCCGGTGTTCGGAACGATTGTACCGTCGGTCGGGTTGACCTGCGGCGCCTGGGAGGGAACATACAGAGAGGGCAGGAACCCCGAGCCGTAATCGAGGGCGTTGTATAACTCGGGAATGTAGTCATACCGTAACCCAATGTTCAGACTAAGCCGGCCGGTCACCTTCCAACTGTCCTGCCCGTAAAATTCAAAGTTGGCAGCGCGTGACCAACTCACGGGAATGACCTCATCCTCAATATATTCCTGGAAGTTGCCCAGGAGCACGTCGGCGAGCGCGTTGCCAGAGCTATACGTGCCGGACGTGTTGAACGTCGCCTCACCGTTGTCCACGATCTGGTTCGGCGCGCCAAGATTCTCTCGCGTTCGGTTCCGCAAGATCTGGGTGCCGAACTTGAAGAAGTGCGCGCCCCAGACCCGCGTCAAATCGTCGCGGAACATGAGATCATCATTGGCTTTATCCAGTCTGTCTCCGGGGCTGTAAGAAGCGAAGCCGGCGATGTTAAGCGAAGGTATGGCGCCGGATTGACCACCGTTTATATTTCCGGGCCAGATCGAAGGGGCTGTATAGTCGACGGTCGTCCGTTTTACCGCAGTGTTGTCGGCGACTGCAAGTACTACGTTTTGAGAGCCCGCGACGCTGACAGTGTTCAATAGATGCGGTGTGAAAGTATACGTCAGGGTCGCAACCGTGTTGAACCCAGGACGAGATCGAGTCGACGGCGAGAGGCCGATAGTGCTGCCCTGGAACGGCAACCAGATGTACCAGGTGTCGTGCGTCCAGCGGTAAGTGAACAGTGCTTTGGAGGAGAGATTGTAATCGCCGCGGATCAGATCTTCACGATTGTTGGTGATGTTGACACCGTCGACCGAATAGTTACCTGACGAGCTGTTGAAATTAGGTAGCGGGTATGGCTCCAGCAGTTTCGGCCCGTTCTGAGAGAAGCGCGACTCGGGGATAGTGCCATTGGGAAAGGGCACTTTGCTCTGCGGATCCACCGGGTTGGGAAGACCCGAATTCTGAAAATTTCCCCCGCGTTCCGCCACCGTCGGCACGAAACCGAGGTCTGTGGTGCCCCCATGGTTATACATGTATTCCTGCGCGGCGAAAAAGAAGAGCTTTCTGCGGTCCGAATTCCAGCGCTTCGTGAATATGGGGCCGCCGAGCGACCAGCCAAAATCGTTAAAGCGGAGCCTGTTGACCGCCGTTGCGAAGAAGGAACGGCTATCCAAGTCATCGTTGCGTATGTACTCGAAGAGCGTGCCGTGGAAGTTCTGCGTGCCACTCTTGGTCACGACAGCTATCGTAGCGCCACCCCGGCCTCCGAATTCGGCCGCATAGCTAGCCGTCAGAACTTGGATTTCGGCGATGGCGTCGAGAGTAGGGTTGACATTGATCTTATCATCGCCGCCGTTATCGTGGTTCTCGGCCCCGTCCAGCGTGGGAAAGAAGGAATTGTCCCTCACACCGTTTACACTCGATCCGCTCATTGTGACTTGAATGGTCAGGGGATCGAAATTTGTCGTCACCGAACCCGGCATGAGTTGCAGAAGCTGCAGATGGTTTCTTCCATTAAGCCCGATCTGGCTGATCTCCTGGTCGGTAACGAGGCGGTTTACTTCTCCGTTCACCGTCTCGACCTGCTGGGCCGCTTCCGTGACCGAAACCTGCTGCGTTAACTCGCCAACTTCCATCTTGATCTCGATGGTTCTGTCGGCGGCCGCATCGAGCACAATGCCGGAGTCCTCAACCGTTTTGAATCCCGCAGCTTCGGCGCGAACCGTGTACGTGCCTGCGGCGAGACTTGGGAAGATAAAGTGGCCTCTGTCGTCCGTTTGGGTGTTGACGACAGCGCCGGTTTGCGGTTGCGTGACCTGAACAGAGCACTTTGGAATGCCGCCACCCGAAGGGTCGGTCACCGTCCCGGAGATGCGGCCGACATAGTTTTGAGGCCATAGCGGTGCGACCGCGAGGAGCGCTAACGCCAGAACCAGGCCTGGAGCCACTGGGAATCTTCGTGTTTCCATGATTAACCCTCTCGTTCTCCTTCAATCTTCCTATCTGTGACAGAACCACGTCTGTACCTTGCCGCGGCGACGGAGCAGGAAGCCGAGGCAAATAACTCAGTCGAGGACGCGGGAAGCGATGAGCTTCTCGTTAAGTTTGGACCCGAGGCCGGGACGATCCGTCATCACGATCTCGCCATTGCGGATCTCGGTAGGCGGATCGAGCATCTCGTTCTCCCAGGGATACTCGGGAGCCACAGCTGGATATTCCTGCACGAGCAGATTAGGGATACTCGCGCTTATGTGAGCCGCGGCGCGGCAAAGCACCGGACTGCACCAGCAATGCATGGCGACTTTGACGTCGTACATCTCGGCCAGCGCCGCGGTCATGCGCCCGGCCAGGATGCCGCCGAAATTCCCGATCTCCGGCTGGATGACTTGAATCGCCCCGGAGTCCAGGAGTTCCTTCGCCTGCCGTTGTGTCAACAGACGTTCCCCTGCAGCGAGCCGTAATGATGTCGTGTCGGAAATCTTCCGGAACTCGTCGGGCCGACCAGGCGGGAGCGGTTCCTCGAGAAACACGAGATTGAACCGCTCCAGTTCCTTGGCTACCCGCAGCCCGCCTTCGAGATCGAACTTTGTGTGACAGTCGATGGCGAGGGGAAAGTCCGGTCCGAATCCATCACGAAAAACCTGGACCTCATTGACATACTTTCGCACTTCGGCGGGCCCGGGATTGCCGACCGTGCGGAAGGGGTCCCATTTGAACATTTTGAATCCGGCCTCTTTCAGGCGGATAGCACGATCGAAACGCTCCTGAGTGTCTTGTTCGAGTGCATTGAAGACGCCGTGGTTAGCGTAGAGCGGGATCGACTGGCGGACCCGGCCACCCAGAAACGCATAGATCGGCAGGCCTGCCACCTGTCCAGCGATGTCCCAAAGTGCGATCTCGATGGCTGAGATGGCTGTGACCCAGTTCACTGAAGGCGGTCCCGCGGATCTTCGGTTCTTCGGTGTATCGAGCGGCTGAACACGGAACAGGTCGGCTATCGTAGCCGGCGAGCTCGTCTCCGACGCGAACAGGTTCAAAAACGATTCGATCTCGAGCGGGCTCTTGCCGACGATTTGGGCTCCGATCGACTCGATGATTTTACGAATCTCCTGGATGTTCGGAAGGCTGCGGCTCGCCAGGGGAAACCCTTCACCAATACCTTCGACGCCTTGATCGGTCTGCACCCGCACCAACATCCAGCCCGTCGCACCACTGTCCCGGTTCGCCTTTATCGGCACTGGAAGGACCTTTGTTATCTTGATCCGTACCTTAGCCGGTCCGCTTTGCGCCAGCGCTTGAGGGAGAAAACGGGTCGCGGCGAGAGCGCCACTCGCTGCCACTTGCAGGAACGTGTTTCGATTCATATTACTCTGCTTGTGTTCCATATACCGGAAAAGCGCGCCGTTAAAAGGAACGAGAGGAGTATATATCGGAAGGATTTTCGTGTCAACGGACTTTTTTGATCTTTATTTGCATTTTTACGAGCCTTTTCGCCGAGTGGGCCAGCGATCGGCAGAGGGAGGATTGCGCGGCTCTAACCCGATGCCGTCGTACACCTTGGAGGGGTTGGAAATCCGAAGGCCGTCGATGGAATGCTCACATTGGAGCCAGTCGCGGGGGCAGGCACTCGATCACCTCAAGCGCACCGGTAGTCCGCATGACACTGCCTTTACCCTGGAGAGGGAGGAAAAAGTAGTCACCCTTTTTCAGCGCCCGAGTTGCCTCCAGCCAGGCGATTTCGCCGTGGCCTCCAGTGATAACGTAGATAGCGGGTGTCTTTGTCAGCGTGACCTCACCGTCATTGAGCACGTAGCGATTCACGGCGAAGCAGGGTGTGTCGGCATAAGTGATTATCGTCTCAGCGCGCAATTGCTCGGTATCGATCCAAGGGTTTGGATGCTTCCGCCCGCGGCTGATCGCGCGCTCACCCGTGACCGCGAAATCAAAGCAGTCCAGCGCAGTCTCGTGATCGAGCCCGAGGTACATCTCGTTATCGTTCAAGCGGTAATCACCACACCACGCTTCCGGCTGCACGGTGAAGTCCGTGGGCTCCTGCACCTCGAGTATCAGACAACCTTTTCCAATAGCGTGCGCCATCTTCGCCGGGATCAAATAGACGTCGCCAGGCCGGGCGATAAGCCGGTTCAGCAAGCGCGGCATCACGTCGCGATCCGTCTCGCTGGCCGCGATCGCACGCGCGAAATCCGTCCGCGTCACGCCGTCCCGAAAGCCGTAATAGATGCAGGCGTCTTCTCTTGTCGCCAGCACCAGCCACATCTCCGTCTTTCCATGCTTGCTATTGAGGTGCTTTCGAGAAAACTCGTTGTCCGGATGTGCCTGTACAGGTAGACGGATGGCGCTATCCAGCAACTTGACGAGCAGTTCAAAGCCAGGGCGGTCGCCCAGCAGGACCTGTCGATGCGCAGCCAGGAACTCACCGAATGCAACGCCCGTACCTAGAATGATTGATTGACCCTCATCGTTGCTGGTGGGCCTGCTGTTCAGTGCTCGAGTGGATGAAGCCACCCACTCTTCAGGGTGGTTCCCATCCTTGGGATCGTCCCCGAAAAAGCCGGCGAAGAGAAGCCCTCCCCGATAGACACGGAAGACGCGATTCCTTTCGAAGAAGATCGGGCCACTCAATAAATGACTCAAGTTCATTGAGGTATTCCTCCTGATAGACGCATCTGACTGCAATTGGACCATTGCCGTCGGAGTTGAGTTCTTAGGATTCGACTCGCCGTTCCATTTCTTCCAGAGGCACACACTTGGTTTCCGGGAAGAAACGCCAAACCACGAGAATCTGCACGATCATCATGATCGCGAAAAACATAAACGGAACACCTGCGTGCGGCTGACCGGCGTTTCTAGCCACCACAGGAAATATCCAGGACACCACCATCGCCATAAACCAATGGGTGAAACTCCCCCAAGCCTGGCCTTTCGCGCGGACGGCATTGGGAAACACCTCGCTGATGTAGACCCAAATCACGGCACCCTGTCCAAAAGCGTGACAAATGATATAGCCGACCAGCACCCAGATCAGCATTCCGTGATATTCGGTCCCATTGAAGATAGAGGCCACTCCGCCCAGGCAAACCCCCGTCCCCACCGCTCCCCAGATTAGCAACGGCTTTCGACCCACCCGATCTATGATCAGCATTCCGAAAAGTGTAGCAAATAGATTAGCGATTCCGACAACCACCGACTGGAGGTCGCCAGACACCTTGGTAAACCCTGCCATCGTGAAGATCGGATTGAGGTAATACATCAAAGCGTTGATACCATCGAGTTGGTTGAACATCGCCACCGCCCAGGCCAGAAAAATCGGCTTCGCATGGGCTCGGCAGAATAGCGGTTCGACACGACCCTTAATCTCATGATGGATCGAGGCGCGAATGATAGCAATCTGTTCCTTGACGTCCTTGGTCTCAATCAAGCGGAGCACACTGGCAGCCTCTTCGTAGAAGCCCTTCATCACCAGCCAGCGTGGACTCCGCGGGATAAAGAAGAGCAGCAGCAGGAACGAGACGGCAGGTAAAGCTTGAACGCCCAGTTTCCAACGCCACTCGCTAGACCCCAAATCCATTCGTCCAACGACATAGTTGGACAGAAACGCAAGCAAGACACCTAGCACGACATTGAACTGGAAGAAGGCAACCAATCGTCCACGCCATTGGGCCGGAGCGATCTCCGCCAAGTACAGAGGACCGAGAACCGACGACGCGCCCACCGCGATACCGCCCACAAATCGAAAACCAATCAGAGATCCAAAACTCCACGAGCTCGCGCAACCGACGGCGCAAATGAAGTAGAGTATCCCTGCGACTTTCAGCGAATCGCGGCGGCCATAGAGATCCCCCGGTTTTCCCGCAATGAGCGCGCCGATAACGGTTCCCATCAGCGCCGAGGCGGTCATGAATCCCTGTAGGAAACCATCCAGGCTGAAAAGCTCCTTCACCTGCTGCTGAACGCCTGAAATGACGATGGTGTCAAATCCAAACAGCAGGCCGCCCAAAGCGGCAACGAGCGTGGCGCGGACCAAGGCACGGTTGGGTTTCATGTAATTTGTTTTGGACAGATTGACCGCAGTCATGCCTCATTATAGGGACTCCAACCGGCTTCGATGAGGTCAGAAATCAATTGGTAGACTCCTCAACACTCCTCCGCAGTATGCCCGAAGATCGAGATGGCGCCAAATCGGTGCGAGCATGACCGCCAGCAGCAGGCCATACGACATCACGGAAAGTGCCCTTGTCTGTCTTCGCCGCAGAGCGACGCCACTAAGCTAAGCCAGACGCGCTGGCGACCTCGTGACTGCTTTCCTCTACCGCGATCATGGAGATCCTGCTCATCGGCTCCGGCGTCAATTCGATCGCAGCGCCGATTACCGAGGGTCAGATTTATGTTGTTCCGTGTAATGGAATAATGGTACCGTACATGGAACAAGGTTGACACTAAATGAAAAGTACGCGCTTGTCAAGGAAACCCTCGGCCTGCATGGAACCGGCAGAGCCTCAACCAGAATCGATGACCTCCGCTCTCCGATGCCTGCAAACCCTGGAACTGATGGCGGAAGCTCCTTTTGAATTGGGAGTTACGGAGTTGGCCAGCCGGCTCTCGATCGCGAAGACCACGGCGCACCGAGTGCTGGACGCGCTTTGCCGCGCGGGGTTCGCACGACGCGATCCGGTCAACCGACGCTACAGGCTGTCGGGCAAGGCTCTCTGGGTGGGCGCTGGGGTTTTGCGGAACTCCACCCTCTATAGCTGCTCGTTCATCCTCATGGAACAGTTGGCGATGACGGTTGATGGCTCGGTCCACCTTGGCATTCGGGAGGGTGACAGCGCGTTGTACCTGCATTCGGTGGGTTTCCCTACTACGATGCACCTATTCGCTCACGTCGGGGACCGAAGGCCACTGCATGCCACTGCGATTGGCAAGGTGTTGCTGGCTTATGGCCCTCTAGGCGACGTGCAGCGGATTATGCGGAGCGGGCCCGAGCCATGGACCACGCGCACCATCATTTCGGTCACGGATATGGAGCATGAACTGCAGCAAGTCCGGCAACGAGGATATGCGACCACGAGTGATGAACTGATTCCGGGCATCTCCGCCATCGCCACTGCCGTCCGCAATCGAGCTGGCGATGTGGTGGCCGCAATCGGCATCGGTACTCCTACCAATAGGCTGACGTCGGAGCGGCTGACGTCGTATGTCGAATCGCTCGGGGTAGCGGCTGCCAAGATCTCGGCTCAGAAGGGCTATCGCTTCGCGGCAAATCACTCGGGCGCTGGCCAGGCGCACCATGCCAAACACCCAACATAGCCGACGCAGGGAGGCCAGTATGCAGAATCTCTTCTGTGTGCAAGACAAGGTTATCTGTGTGAGCGGGGGATCCCTCGGCATCGGCCGAGCCATTGCGGAGAGTTTTCAGGACGCAGGTGCTCGCGTCATTGTGAGCGCCAAGAACGAGGCGGCCCTGCGCGCCACCGGGCTTGACTATCAGGTGTGCGATGTGACGGATTCGGCGCAGATCGGTAGGTGCGTTGACCACATTATTGACCGTTTTGGACAACTCGACGTTCTCTTCAATGTCGCGGGATTGAACTTCCGGCACGCGGCAGTCAGCTTCCCCGAGCAGCGCTTGGACGAGATTCTTGCGGTCAACGTGCGCGGCAGTTTCCTGATGGCGAAATGCTGCGGCGCCGCAATGGTTCGTCGGCGCCGGGGCAAGATCGTCAACATTGCCAGCTTGCACACGCAACAAAGTTTGGCGGGAGTGAGTGCCTATGGCATGAGCAAGGGAGCCATTGGATCGATGACCCGCGCGCTGGCAGTCGAATGGGCCGCGAGCAACGTACAGGTGAACGCTATCGCCCCGGGATTCATCCGGACGGATATGAACGCCGCTCTTTGGAAGGATGAGGCAATCCGTGGTTGGGTCGAGCGACGTACGCCGGCAGGGCGGCTCGGAGAACCGCGCGACTTACTGGGGACCGCGCTGTTCCTCGCCAGCGCAGCCAGCGACTTCATGACGGGCCAGATCTTATACGTGGATGGCGGTTTTACCGCCGGCTCCACTTGGCCTTTAGAAATATCCGAATAGGCCCCCGGCTGCCTGTTTGGGGTCTGCTCGAGAACAGGCGAACAGCATTGCCGCCAAAGATTTCGCCAGCATCGACAGGGCTGCTTTCAATTTCACCGAGATCGTGCAGGAGGCTGGAGAACCGTGATCTCAGGAGGATGTGTGGACACACCCTAAAGCATGGTGGGCGACTCCCAGACGGCCACGGCAGAGCTGATTGGTCAGGCAGACGAGTAGCGTAGGCCGGAGCTGCATCAACGTCAATGAACAGGCCGCCGGCGCCCCTCACGTCTTCTGAAACTTAATGAAAGCTTTGGCTTGCAGGTTGGTGTGTTACTCTTGCTGCGATGACGCCTGCGCTTCCTCAGGGCATCAAAGAGCTGGGAATTCCAACGCCGCTGGTGCACGACCTGGCACTCCGTTACCTGTGGGAACACGGCACGGGTTCGCTAACGGTGCTTCGTAAGGGACTGCGTGCTGCCGGAGCCCGGGATCGGCGAGCACCTCCGTGGTCTCTGCAGGGAGCGTAATCCCGCCGGGCTGCGGGCATGCTACCCGAGAGACATTTGCGACATCCTGGTGGCGCGGCCTCGCTATCGCAAGCGGCCAATTTCGCTGAGCCGGCGAAAGATAAGCCTGGCAGTGGACGGCTACTCTACACAGATGCCAAACGCGGCAGGCCAGCCGAAATAGGATCCAGGAGGGCGCGGGCGGGCTCCCGGCAATCCGGAGCGAGCCGCTGAGGGACTCGCCTGGAATGTTCGCCTCCCAGAGGTGCTACCAGCCCGCCAACCTCGCAGCCTCCGCGCCGCCATCCTGCCCCACCCGAACTGCAGCGCCCGCCCGGCTAAATCCCCACCTGTTTGCATTCGCCCTCATTAGCCCACAGGAATCTCTGGCCGTGCTCGATCATGGACGTGGCAGGCAAGATGCTTATTCTCGTCCGCTAAGGATCTGTCTAGAAATCAACTAGATCATCATTCTCTTATTAACTACACAATAATGGTCTCGTCCATCTTGTACTTCCAACGAAACACTACCGGGGCTACGTTGATCTCTTCGAAATATTGATGGATTCGATCGATCAGCTC
>JBEKZL010000167.1:0-16599 GCA_049509915.1 Bryobacteraceae bacterium
GCTGATCGATCGAATCCATCAATATTTCGAAGAGATCAACGTAGCCCCGGTAGTGTTTCGTTGGAAGTACAAGATGGACGAGACCATTATTGTGTAGTTAATAAGAGAATGATGATCTAGGGACTTGAGCCGGCGCCAGTCGGTGCCCTGCGGAACAACAATCAAATCAGTCGTTTAGGCCTCTTAATGGGCCATATCGGTAGCCATGGGAACATTACCTCGGGGCAGGGCGGATATCAAGCAAATACTGGAGTAGGGAGAGTCGCCCCCCGAAATCGGTAGGTTCGCGCACCGGCCTTGGGCGGGAAACGCCGGGCAACATGGCGGGGATTAGTTCTGCGGTGGTCGTGTCACAGGACGTCAGGAAGCATCATCTCGCTCTCGGCCGAAGGCCGGTCCGAGAGCAGTTCGCTCAGCTGGTAGAATGAGGTGATCGATTTGACCAAAGCGTACTTGAACTATCCCGTTCCCCACATGACGCTTCACGGTGATTCCGCCTGCACCGAGATCGGCAAGATGGGGAAGACCAACCGCGCGTCCGGCTAATCGAGATGGAACACTTCGGGAAGGGGCCGCATCTCTTCGTCGGCATGGGCTCCCTTGGGAATCTCAAAGAAATCGGCCATCTGGTTCTGCCAGTGCGTATTGACTTCCTTCCTCGCCATTCCCGCTCGCGCCTTCTCAAAATCCGGAGTCTCTAGGTAACCGATCAACAGCCCGTCGTCGCGCAGAAAGAGCGAGTAATTGTGCCAGCCGGTTTCGCGCAGCGCCTGGAGCATTTCCGGCCACACCTTCTTGTGGCGCTCCTTGTACTCCGCGAGACGATCCTTCTTCACGTGTAGCAGAAAGCATACGCGTTGTTGACCGGCGCTGCCGGAAACGGAAGTTGCCGATCCCGCCAGCAGGGTCGCCGCGCCCGCCAGCCAGGCACGCCGGGCGAGAGAACTCTGCGCCGTCCGCGTGGTGCGTTTCGTCAGTTGTTTGCCGCTCGATGCTTTCATTCCGGATCTCCTCCACCGCAATCCTAAACTGGAGTTTCCATTATGGACCCCATAGTCCTGTTCAGTATACACTCGGCGGGCATCCGTTGATCCTGCGAACTGCAATGTTCGATCGGGAAATCTGGTCGCTCAAGCTTCTTAACCCGCTTCGCCAGATTCAGCATCGCTACTTCCCGCCCGATTTCGTCAGGTCCGGGGCGCGTTCCAATGCCGACACGTACACTTCAATGTCTTTGATCTCGACGGCCTTGGCCGAGTGGTTCAACACACTATCGGCCGCCCGGACTTCCTTCGAAGCCGGTGTGCCGGCGTCCACCATGACTTTCAACGGTGTCGAGACGGCGGCGCTGGTCACCTGCTGAAGGCGGGCGATCGATTGCGCGTGGGCAGCCCGGCGGGCGGCCCGGTAGGCCTGCTGGAACTCGGGCTGCTTCTGCCATCGCAGCAACGTAGCCGTCCCAATACCTACCGCCCGCTCAGCCTCCTCATCCTTCCGGTGCGAAAGCAGTGCGGCAACCGCCTCCTCCATCTGGGGCAGCGCTGCCGCAAGCCCAAGCGCCAGCCGGCGGAAGCCGAGTGCGCTGTTCATTCACCGTTCAGACGCGGCTGTTCTTCTTCGCAGACGACATTTAAACTGGTACATGAACTGCAGCCATAAGCACTACGGTGACTCATTGCCGATCACTTGGGTGTATTACTGACCAGAACCCGGAGTTCGAAATGGAAATTCGGGCTAAACTGACCAAAGGCAGCCCTGCTGCCGGGCGAGGCTTCGCAGACGAGTTGGAAAGGAGCTTCCAGATGAGGCGGAGAGAACTCTTGGCTTCGGCCGGAATCACGGCCGCAGCGGGTGTCACATGGAACACGCTGCTTGCGCCGGTTCAGGCGATCGCCGCCGACGCAATGCCGATTCGCATCAAGACCATCGAGACTTTCAACATCCAGATTCCGGCGAGTCCCGCCGAAGTCGAGGCCGGTGTCATGAACCGTATGGCAGTGACGCTCGTGGCGACGGAGTCGGGAGTGCATGGATATTCCTTTGGTGGGGCTGGTGGCGGCGGTAGCCGAGGCGGTCCCGGAGGCAACGCCGCGTTTCAGCAGATTCGCGACACCCTGGTGGGGACCGAACTGTTCGCGATGGAACAACATCTCAAGCGCGGGTTGCTCGATTGGGGTGGGATTGAAGAGGCTATGTGGGATGCCATCGGCAAGGTGGCGGGGCAGCCGCTGTACCGACTGCTAGGCGGCTCACAAACCAGCACACCGGCCTACATTACGGCCGTGTGGCCCGGCGGCGCCGATCAATCGCAGGTTCCCATCAAGGACCAAGCCGTGTATGCCCGGCGCCTGAAAGATGCGGGATTCAACGCATTCAAGATCCGCATCTTCCGGCCGAACTTCATGGACGACGTCGAAGCCTGCGCCGGAATACTCGCGGCCTGCGGGCCGGGTTTCAAAGTGATGGTGGACCGGACCGCCCACGCATCCGGCAAGGTTTGGGATTATGCCACCGGATTAGCCGCCGCCAAGGCGCTTCAGAAGGCCGGGGTCTATTGGCTCGAAGAGCCGTTCGCGCGCGATGACTTTGAAACGCCGGCGCGGCTAGCCCGGGAAGTAGACATCCCGATCACCGGAGGGGAAGGGTTTCGCGGCCTCGACGCTTTTCGGGAATGCCTGGTCCACGAGACCTACGACATTCTTCAGCCCGACCTGCGGAATGTCGGTGGGCTCCTGACCATGCGCAAAGTGGCCGCCATGTGCGAGGCCTTTCATAAACCCTGTATCGGACACGGAGCATCTGGGCTGGCCGTTGCCGGCCGCATCCAGGCGCACGCGGCGTGGGGCGCGCCTTTGGAGGAATTCGCGTTGGCGACTCCGCCGCTCCTACCCCAGGAGCAATGGGCCCCGGCGCTCAAGATCCTCAATTCGAAGGAAGTCTTCCAGTTTCGGAACGGGGAAATCCAGGTCCCGCAGGGTCCCGGCCTCGGTCTGGACCTCAACCAGGAAGCGATCGAGCGTTACAAAGTCTGACCGGTCGCTTTTAACCTGAGTTCCGAAATTCGGCCACACGGGTCGGGCGGCCGTTCCCTCCCCATTCTGGGCCGTGCTCCCTGATGACCAAGCTGACTTCGGACCCCATCTCGCCGGTGGCCATGGCGGGTTTGGGAGTTCCCGCCGCGGAAGATCCCGGCGTCGCAACCGTGGAGCCCTGCCTGGCCATGCCGGAGACCACCGTCCAGCGCTCCGCGCGGGCGCAGATCGAGGCCGGGGATCGCGCCATGATCGTCTGCGAGCCGGCGGCCGACGTTGATCCCTCTGAGAAAAACAATCAGAGCCATACCGGGTCTGTGGACGCCATTATGACAGCATCGACGAGCGCGGTGTCGCGGTTTCCGAGGGCTACTGGCAGCTTCAACGTGATCTCTGAAACGACCCGAGCGTTTTACCGATAGCTCCCGGTTCGACGCCCCTCGGGAGCAATTCAATCTGACGGTTGGTCGCCAACCGATAGAATGACTGTCGCGGCAGCGTTAAGACCCGATATCGGTAGCGGTCGGTCCGCTGCGGGCAGTTTCCGAGTAGTCCGTCACCAAACGGTGAGCTGCGCCGAACGGCAGTCAGCGGCGGCTTCTCATTCCCCCCTGCGGATGTAGGTCACAGTGTGATGTGAGAGCAGCCGACCGTCGCTGTCAACGCATTCGGCGACTCCGTAGATCAGGCGGCGACCAAGCTTCAGCACCGTGGCAGTGCAGCGAAAACCCTCTCTCTTGGCACCTGCTAAGAAACTTGTCGTCATCTCTGCGGTCACTGAAGACTCGGCCATCCCTAATTTCGTTTTAATCGCCAGCCACATCGCAACGTCAGCCGCAGCCATGAACACTTGGCCGCTCACCATGCCTCCGGGGCGCTCAAATGCCACCGGAAAAGTACACTGATGCTGCACTGACCGTCTGCAATTTCCTGGAGCGCGAAACCGAAGTTCCTCGTGAAGGCGACCTCGCTCAGCAACTGCTCCAGCTCTTTTTCGCTACATGCGAGGTCCATTGACACTCCACTCTACCGAGTTGGAGAGAGCGCTAGAAAAACCGATCCGTTCTGCTGCCATGTCTACCGCACCTGGGCCCGCTAGGGGAGCACCGTGGTGCCGCGTGTGCGGAGCTCGTTCTTTCGGACCTTGCCGGTGGCGGTGCGAGGCAGAGGCCCGAATTCGATCTGCTTCGGGCATTTAAAGTGTGCCAGATGCGCGCGGCAGAATTCGATGAGTTCTTCCGGGCTCGCCGAGTGGCCGGGCTTCAATCCGATATAGGCCTTCGGCACTTCGCCCCATTTTTCGTCGGGAACCGCCACGACGGCGACCTCCAGCACCGCCGGATGATCGTAGAACACCTTCTCCACTTCGATAGATGAGATGTTCTCGCCGCCCGCAATGACGATGTCTTTTTTGCGGTCGCGCAGCTCGATGTATCCATCCGGATGCACCACCGCTAAATCGCCTGAGTGGAACCATCCGCCGCGAAAGGCTTCTTCGGTGGCGGACGGATTCCGGTAATAGCCGAGCATCACGTTGTTGCCGCGCATGAGCACCTCGCCCATGGTTCGTCCGTCGGCCCGGACGTCACGCATTTGTTCGTCCACGACCCGCAGACCCGTGCCGGCGATGAGATAGGGCACGCCCTGGCGCGCCTTGATTTGGGCACGTTCGGCAGACGGCAATCCGTCCCACTCAGGGTGCCATGCGCAGATGGTATGTGGGCCGTAAGTCTCGGTTAATCCGTAAGCGTGAACCAGATCTGCGCCGATCTCATCGCTGGCACGGATCACCGCCGGGGAAGGCGGGGCGCCCGCCGTCACGATCTTCAATCCGCCCGAGAAGCGAATGCTATTGGCGGTGCAGTACTCGGTGATGGTGGCGACCACCACTGGTGCGCCGCAGAGATGTGTGACTCCTTCGGCGCGTATCAGTTCGACGATGATCCGGGGGTCCACCTGACGCAGGCAGACGTGCCTAGCTCCTGCGGCCGTGACAGCCCAGGGAAAGCACCAGCCGTTGCAGTGGAACAGAGGCAGGGTCCAGAGGTAGACGGAACGGCAGGTCAGCCCGGACTCCAGGATCTCGCCCAAGGCGTTTAGGCAGGCGCCGCGATGGGTGTACATCACGCCTTTGGGGAAGCCGGTCGTCCCGCTGGTGTAGTTGACCGAGATCAGTCCATCCTCCTCCGGCTCAGCTACGCCGGTTACGGGGAATTCGCCTTGCGCCAACAAACCTTCGTAATCGGAGACCAGGTGAGTGAGGCACGGTAGCTCGGTGCGGATATTTTCCAGGACCGGTGCAAGCTGCGGGTCGCAGATGACGACGCGTGCTTCGCAATGGTTAACGATCCAGGCGAGCTCACGGGCTTGCAAACGGATGTTCAACATGACCAGAACCGCACCCGCCAGAATCACTCCGAACTGCGCTTCCAGCGCGGCCGCCGTGTTGGGGGCTAGTACCGCGACGCGGTCGCCGGGAGCCACTCCCAGTTTCCGCAGCGCGCTCGCCTGGCGGTGCACGCGCTCGTTGAACTGCGCGTAGGTGAAGCGCCGATCCCCGTCCACAACGGCTGTGCGATCCCGATACACCCAGGCGCTACGGGCCAGAAAGTCCAGAGGGCTTAAAGCGGATTTCATACTGGATTCGAATTGTACTGCAACTCGCTCCCGGAGTGCACGACGTCCGTCGGCCCACCTCCATTTCGGAAGGTGCGACACGGCCTTCGGCGGCAGATAGCTCGATATCCCCTAATATTGGTAACTCGGCTCTGGCCAAACCGACCGGTTGTAATTTCGACCTGAGCTTGGCATGAGGCTCGGACCTCTCCCTGGATACAGGATTCTTGACCTTCGCCTAGGACCTTCGCCTAGGATTGACACCGGCCGGGTGGATTGCTAGACTGTGCACGCTGATCGGGGGTTCGATGTGTATTCACAAGATTTATCCGATTGCTTCCTTGTTATGGCTAGCTTCTGTTATGACGCAGCCTTTGGTTCCGCAAACGCCGCCTTCGGGCGGACGGGGCGGCGCTGCGCCCGCAACCGGGCCCACCATAGCCCTCGCGCCTGGCCTCAACCCGGTGCCGGATTACCGTGCGTTGATCGTCTCCCCGCCACGGCAAAAGATCCCCGAAGGCTTCACGTCTCTTTTTAATGGCGTGGATCTGACCGGGTGGCACATCAGCCGTTCGGCTCGTCACGGCCTCACGCCCGATTTCCACGTGGTTCATGGCATGATCCTCGGCACTCAGAACCCTCTGGGTGGAGGCGGCCTGCTCATCACCGACAAGAAGTACAAGAATTTTGAGTTCTACATGGAGGCCAAGCCGGACTGGGGCGATGACAGCGGAGTTTTCTTCCGCTGTACCGAAGAGGGCGCGGCCTATCAGATCACGATGGATTTTCTGCCGGGAGGCACCATGGGCCGCCTGATACAAGAAGGCGGAATCACCTTGAAAATCGCGGGGGTGGCCCCGCCCGGGGCAGCTCGGGGCGGGACCGGTGGCCCATCGGGCGCTGCCGGCCGCAGCGGTGGCGGCCGCGGACCCGATCCCGGCATGTCGATCTGGAAGCACGAAGACTGGAACACGGTGCGCATTCGCGTCGAGGGCGAATTCCCGCACGTCACCGTGTGGATCAACGATCAACAAGTCAGCGATGCGACCGATACTCAGAACAGCGCGGTCGGCGGGATGATCGAAGGCCCGATTGCGCTTCAGATTCATGGTGGAGGGGTCCGCTGGCAGCCGGGTGGATTCTGGCGATGGCGCAATATCGGGATACGGGAATTGCCGTAGAAAGGGTTAAGGCATAATATCGGTATGCTTTAGCCGCTGAGCTCTTGTGAACGCGACCTTGCCGGGAGTATTCGGTCGGAAAGGTTATTCCACCCAGAACGACAAATTCATATCTCGTACGGGAGTGGAACCCGCCGACAGCGAGAATAAGGTCGGGAATGCGCCCCCGGGATTCGGGTTGGCTGGGGCACGCAATTGAACTTGTGTGACACCGGAAATCGAGCCGGTCGCGGAGCCCGCGGAAACAAAGGTAGGTGCGGGGTAACAGTAATAGGCGCTGCAATCAGGTGTGACCGCCAGCGGTAAGCTCAGCGGAACCACGGGACTCGTATTGACCAAGCCCGTGATGGGCGGAGGACTGGTGAGCCCCAGCCCGTCGACGAAGATGGTGACCACAGACCCCGCAAGGAGTGGGGCGCACGAACGTTCGACCTGCTCGATCCGTCCGGCAACACCATTTTCGTCATGGGACCAGTCAGCGAGAAGAAGCCGGGCTAGACTTGATCTGCCTTGAATTGCCGCGCCGCGAACCCAACTCCTGACTGACGGCGTAGTGTTTGAGAGATCTCACGTCTTGCACAGAGTCCCAATCGAACATCGGCCGTTTCCCGGGGCATGATTCCCGAGCCCGAAAGGCCACCGATCCGGTTCTGATTCTCAGCCTGATCTGGCCCTGATATCAAAATTGCGCTCTGAACCGTAAGTCCAACGCCTGGAACAAATCTATCTCTGTTATTCGCCTGTTTGGCAGGGCCTCGAAGAGACGCCTCAGCGCGACATCCGCACCACAATGGACCGGGAGAATGCCGGAAGGGCGAGTCTTCCCCGCTTGAGCTTCACCTCGGACCAGCGGTTCGCCCAGGGATCGTAAACCCGCACCGAACGGACACGCTTACCCGAAAGCACCGGGCCGAAATCCACGTTCATGCCCGTCAGCTGCTCCGGTTTTTCACCATTTTTCAGCTCGGATTCCCAGGTGTTCCTCGTATCCCGGCACCAAGTCAGTACGGTGTGTTTGCCATTCAGCACATATACGCGCAGCCGGTCGTGCGGGAGCATGGACGGCTCGAAGGCTTCGGCGGGCGGGTCGAGGCCGCGTACCGTTTCCGCGAAACGGCCAAACTGGAACCAGAGATTGTTTAGCGCTACATAGCTGTCCCAGTGCCAGATCTGCCCGGCGCCGGCAGCGCCGGCAAAAAACGGCGCAAACAGGATGTCGTGCAGCAGAATGCCGTCCTTATCCGCGGGGTAGAGCTTGAAGGGCCCGCTGTGGCTCGGTTCGACCGCGCCGGACTCGGCCAGGATCACGGGGCGTCCCGGCTGGTAGCTCTTGATCTCCCGCACCGCCTCGGCGGCCAGCACGTCAACCGGCCCGTGGCATACCTCCCACTGGGCGCCCAAGTCGAGATACCGGTGGACCTGCGCGACATCATTGCCTGGGAGGTTGCTGTGGTGCCGGTACAGGTCGCGCCATCGCGTGTTGTCGAAGCTCCCCAAGCTCTGCATGGCCATGTTTCGGGGGAAGGTCTTGTGAAGCCTGCCGAGCATGATTTCGGTCCAAGCCATGATATCGCCTCGGCCGCTCACGGCGTTGATCTCGTTCCACAACTCCCACCCGTAGATTACGGGCTGGTTTCCGTAGCGGTTGCCATACCAGTCGATCTTCCTGATGAACTGGGCTCGCGAGGATTCGCCATCGAAGAAATCGGCCATCGATTGGGCGGTGCCGCCATTCGCGATATTGTGCAGCGGCTTGTCCGCCCAGGGCTGGCGCCCGCCGTCGATGGTGCGGAAGTGTTCCATGGTCAGCTTGACGCGGATACCGTATTTGCGGCACAGGTCGAGCATGCGGTCGATGCGACGGGCCTTTTCTTCGTCGTACACGCCGCTCTTCTCGTGCTCCACGTCCCAGAAGTCATTGCTGAGCCAGACCCTGATATAGTTGCCGCCGTTCGCGGAAAGGCTGGCGAGCCAGGCTTTCATACCGCGCAACGCCGCCTCTTCGCCTTGCCTCATGTCGGGCGGCGAGATCATGTTCAGCCCGATGGGGATATAGGGTTTGCCATCGCTGAGCTCCAGATAGCGGCGATCCCGCTGACTTACGCCCACATAAGGACTGTGGGAATCGATCGGTTGCGCGAACAGCGTCGGCAGGCCGGAAAGGATGGCTAAGAACGCCAGAGGTAGTCTCAAGCTGCACCTCAACATGACAGCCAGATGCTAACCACAGACCCACAAATGCATCGCTTCCATCATACTCGCCGGCGCACTCGCGGCGTTACCCGGTCACCGGCGGTCTCGGAAAACCAGTAAACCGGGATCCCGCTCTTGCACTCGCTCCAGAGCACGCCGGCAGGCAGGCGAGCAGAAGTGTTGCAAGGGATTCCGTCCCTGTCGTTCGAATCTCTCGTAGCAGCCTGGCCGGTCGCAGTGTAGCCCTTCGCCGGCACGACCTTCGCCGGCCGCCCCCCTTCCGGCGAGCCGGCACCCGAACCGAGCGTTAAGGCGATATCGTTAGCGCTCTGCCTGACCAGCTTTGTGAGCGCGGCTTTCTCCGAGTGGCCAGCCCCCCCCCACGGCGTCAGCCGAGAGCAACTCCGACGCTTGACACGCAACAGCAACGGCCACTCCGGACGTTGGTTCTTGGGTGGCCCGCGCGAGCGGGGCAAGAGCTATTGTCAGCGCGACGAGACGCCAAGAGGGCGGTCTTGGGGCCGCGATCAGCGCAAAGAGTGCCAAAATGGACCTGTCGTTCGTCGACGCAATCGGTGAGACTAGGAGGGCCGCCCATGAAAAAGTTGATGCTGACGATAGCCTTCGCCACCATGGTGGGGAGCGCTTTTCAAGCCCAGAATCTAACCGGCAGTTGGCAGGGCACATTGGACGCCGGTGCGCAAAAATTGCGGATCGTGATCAAGATTTCATTGGAAGATGACAAGTGGAAGGCTACCCTGTACAGCATCGACCAACTAGCGCCAGCCATGCCCGCCAGCACCGTCACTAAAGACGGTTCGACGATAAGAATTGCCATCGGCGGGCTCGGTAGCTACGAGGGAAAGCTGAGTGGGGACGGGAACGCAATCTTGGGGACCTGGACCCAAGGCCCGCCGCTGACCCTGAACCTGGTGCGCGCCACCCCCGAGACTGCGTGGACGATTCCCGACCCTCCACGCCCGCCGACCCGGATGGCCGCAAGTGCCGACCCAGCCTTTGAAGTGGCCACGATCAAGCCGAGCGACCCCACTCGGCCAGGCAAAATATTTACAGTAAGGGGCCGGGATGTTGTCACGATTAATACCACATTGAATGATCTCATTACGACAGCCTTTAACATCCATACGCGGCAGATCACCGGCGGGCCGGCCTGGCTCGATTCGGATAGGTACGATGTGACCGGGCGGCCCGATGTGCCGGGCCAGCCCAACTTTGCGCAGATCAAGATTATGCTCCAGAAGCTGGTGGCAGATCGCTTCCAACTCAAGTTCCATCGCGAAAAGAAAGAGCTCGCCGTGTACGCAATCGGCATTGCAAAAACTGGAGTCAAGATCTCCAAGAGCGCGGCAGATCCGAACAGCCTTCCCGGCTTGTTTTTCGGTGGAGGGGGAGTGGGAGGGGGAGTAAGCTTCAATGTCAGGAACGCGACCATGGCGGAAGTCGCCAATACGCTGCAGGGCTCTGTCCTGGACAGGCCGGTAGTGGATCAAACGGGACTTGCCGAGAAGTACGACTTTATTGTGAAGTTTACGCCCGAACCGGGCCAGATGGCCGGCTTTGGGCGTGGCGGCCAGCCCGGGGGCCAGCCTCCGGCTGCTGACAATCCCGATGCCCCGCCGGATCTGTTCGCGGCGTTTCAGCAACAATTGGGGTTGAAGATCGAGACATCCAAGGCCCCGGTTGATGTCCTAGTCATTGATAAAGTAGAGAAGCCTTCCGCAAACTAGCAAAGGGCACCGCAGAGTGTGTCGTTCGACCGAGGACAGACGGATCTGTCTCGGGTTTTTGCGAGAGCTTCTGTCACGACTCATGCGCTGGCCCGACTTAAAGCTGGCCCGACTTAAAGAGGTTGGCAGCGCCCTTTTCAGGCCCGCCACCGAGTACTCGGGGCGAGTCACGCGCGACTTGGACAAAGCAGCGTTAACCGTAAATATCGGTAGCTACTGGAGACGCAGAAGTTCCGCCACGGTCGCGTCGCCGGCCCGGCGCGGGGTTTGTGCCTCTTCCCAGAACGCGGACTTCCTGGGGGAGATCATTCCCATGAAGACCGCTCGGGGAACGCGACTCAGGCGTCCTCCAGCCCGATCGGGTCGTTAACGGCCGCTAGCTAGGCCCGACACTATTTTTCGAAGTCCTGCAGCTTTTTCTTGACAGCCTCCAGCGCCGCGTCTTCGTCAACGTCCGACTCGTACACACCGAGATCGCGTCGTACGCCTTGACGAAGTTGGTGGAAGGCCTGCCAAATTTCATAAGCGTCGCCGCTTTGTAGGTCTCGCGCCGCAAAGAACGCTACCTTTGCAGAGCCCGGCTTCCCGGCCGCTCCGCTCAAGAAAAGGCCGCCTCCGGCATCGTAATACCACTTTTGGAGAGCGGCCTGGACCTTGGGCAGGCTTCTCACGATCTCGGCTTTATCTTTGGTCGAAATACCGCCGAGGCACTGCCAGAGTCCGCGGTAGGCGTCGATGCGCGCTCTCTCTAGCTCCTCAGATCTCGACCACAGAGAAATCAGTTTTGAGCGATCAAGCCGGTGGTTCCTCAACGATACCCGCAATGTAGCAAATGCGCCGATTACGCTGCCCAATAGGGCACCAGCGGTTGAAAGAATCGCGATAGCCAACGGATCTGGTGATGACATAACAAAACCGTTCCCAGTTTACTTCAGTGGTATTAAAATCACTCGTGGGACTTCGGCCTAAACTGACCGGACCGAGTCGATTGTCAGCTGGATCGGCCCGAAACGACCGCAGGCGAGGTCTGTGGACAGCGTTAAGAGTAAATATCGGTGGCGATTTGCGGGTCTGTTTCCGTAGCCATGGGCGAGTCCCGTGGCTGTTCGGGGCCGGCAAGTTCATCGTAAAGCCCCGAGGCCCGGCAGGATGCGAGATCACTTCCGCACTCATGCGAGCGGAGGATTTTATCGTTCTGCGTCGAGATTCGCAGAAGGCGGCCGGCGATGTTCGTCGTGTACGCCGGCGCGGTCCGAGGCATGCCATTCGAGCTTTGTACGAGTAGCCGACGATCCACTCAAAGCAACCAGGCCCTGGTTTCCCGAATCGGCAAGAAATGTTGGCAACTCCAGCCGGTTGTGGGGGAGGCGCTCCTCAGCTTGATCGGCGGTGTGCCTCGAAGACCAGTTTCCGAAGACAGTTTCCAATATCGCGCATTGACGCCGTCGACCGACCTCCTCGCCACCAGGCCGCGTTGATCGCGGGGATCCGCGACGTTTATTCGTAGCGCAAGGCTTCGATCGGCTGGACTCCGGCGGCGCAGCGGGCTGGCAGGTAGCAGGCCAGCGCCGCGACCACGGCCAGCGGGCCCGCGCCGCCGCCCACCACCGCCGCGTTCGCTCCCTGTGCTCCATAGAGGAACGCGGATAGCAGTTTCGAGATCCCCAACGACAGGGGCAGGCCAATCGACAAGCCAATGGCAGTGAGCAGGAGTCCTTCGCGCAGTACCAGGCGCAAGGCCTCCCCGGGGTTCGCGCCCAGCGCCATACGGATGCCGATTTCGCGCGTGCGCATTGCGACGCTGTAGGCGCGCACGCCGTAGAGCCCGATGGTAGCCAGCAGCAGCGCCACCGCGCCGAAGGCGCCGAACAGGCGGGCGCCGGTCCGCACGACCCAATAACCCACGCTGGCTTCCAGGTGATCGCGGAAGGTGCGCAGCGCGAGCACCGGCAGCCCCGGATCCTGCGCGCGAACCTCGCGTTGGATGGGTTCCATCAACCTGGTTTCGCCATCGCGACCCACCGCCGCGATTTGCAGATGAATGTTCATGTCCGCCTGGTATTCCTGGCCGAACGGTACGTAGACATGGGGCACCGGATCGCTCAGGAAGCTGTCGCGAATACTGGCGGCTACGCCGATCACCTCAACATCCTGAACCTGGTCCGCTTGGCTTCCGTGGCTGATTTGCAGATGGCGGCCCACCGCCTCCTGTCCGGGCCAGAGGCGCTTCTCCGCGAGTTGATCGAGCACGGCCACGCCGGCGCCCGGCGCGCCGCGCGTGTCGCGGGGCAGGAAACTCCGTCCACGCAGGATCGGAATCTCCAGGGTCTGGAAGTAGCTCTCTCCTACGATATTGAATGCCGCCGAAAGATCGCGGGAAGCGCCCGCGGCGTGCAGGGTGCGGCCCAGGCGAATGATGCCGAATGGCGCGGTGGCCGCCAGACTGGCTCCGGTAAAACCCGGAATGGACTTCAGGCTCTCGACCAGCGCCGGATAGATTTGCCGTCCGCGCGTTTGGTCGTATCCGACCAGGCTGGTGTCCACTTCCAGGAGGATGTGGCGGTCGACCCGGAAACCGGGATCGACCCGTATGGCCTTCATGGAACTTTGCACGAACAGGCCGGCCGCGGTCAACAGCACCATCGAAAGCGCGATCTGCCCGATCACGAGCACATTGCGGCGCGAAAAAACGCGGCGTTGCCGGCCGTCGCTCTCTTCGCGCTCGCTGGATTTGAGCCCCGCCACCAGATTGGGCAGGGAAAGGCCCAGAGCCGGCATGAGGCTGAACAGGAAGGCGCTCAGCAGGCAGAAAGCCATGGTGGCCGCCAACACATGCGGATCGGGACCGGCGTTGTAGACCAGGTCGAGGGGCATTGCGCGGCTCATGGATCGCAGCAGCAGTTCGGTGCTCCAGTAAGCGGTAACCAGCCCGCCCGCGCCACCGAGCAGGGCCAGTACCAGGCCTTCGGTGAATAGTTGACGCACAATGTTCTTGCGGCCGCCGCCCACCGCCAGCCGGATGGCGATCTCCTTCCGCCGGGAGCTTCCCCTCGCCAGCATCATGTTGGCCACATTCAACGACGCGATCAGCAGCACCACACCCGACGCCGCCAGCAGCAGCGTCGCAGTCAGCATCAGCGGGCTCTCATCCTCAGGGCTATCGGATACGCTCAGGCGCGAGAGCGTCCGGACGATCACGGTCTGGTCTTGGTTCTCGGCGGGATAAGCCTTGGCCAGATTGTCCGCGAGCACGGCGAGTTGCCGCCCGGCGGCTTCCTGGGTCACGCCCGGCCGCAGGCGTCCCACCAGGATCAGAACATGGTTGTCGCGCGCGCTCAGGGGACGGATCCGGCCTTCGGAATCGTTGACCACGGCCTCATGCATGCCCAGGGGCAGATAGATCTCGGGGCTCACCAGCGCCATGGTCCCGGAGAAACCCTCGCGGGCGATTCCCACGATGGTGAACCGCCGGCCGTCGATGCGGAGCGCGTGGCCCAGCACCTCGCCGCCGCCCATTCTCTCCCAGTACGGATAACTCAGGATGACGGCCGGCGGCGCGTTGCCGGGGCGCTCCTCGGCACTGGTGAATGCTCGCCCGCGGAACAGGGGAACGCCGAAGGTATCGAAGTAGTTGGCCGACACGATATCGGTGAAAACGCGCCGCGTGCGCTCACCCTCGGCGACCCCGACCATGGCCAGATTGTGCGCAAGGATATCGGTGAAGGCGGGGGTCCGCTCGCGCAGATCGACGTAGTTGGGATAGGAAAAGGCGCGATACCGATCCGATTTCCTGGTGTCGCGGCTGTAGAGCCCCACCAGTTGGGCGGGCTGCTGAAAGGGTAGCGGTTTCAGGAGCAGGGTGTTGATCAGGCTGAAGACTGCCGTGTTGGCGCCGATCCCCAGCGAAAGCACGATTACCGCCGCGGCGGTAAAGCCAGGCCGCTTGCGAAGCATCCGCACGGCAAATCGCAAATCCAACAGCAGATTGTTCATAGCAACTACTGTGGGTACGCAGAGAGGGCGAAAAAGTTCGCCTGAATTGTTACGTGGCAGATGACCGCAAGTCACTCTTGCATTTAACGGACGACTCCGCACCGCCATCGAGTGCTCCGGGCGGATCACGCCCGAGTCGGAGAAAGGTCGGATTTTGGTTGTCCCGAAGTCGCTTGGGGGAGATGAGGTTTCAGCGGCCTCCGCGGCGATTGCCGGATACTCAGCGCTTCCTGTACGGTCAGCTTTCTCCGAGTAGCCGACCATCCGCTCCGGGCTTGGCGCCGCACTGTGAACGATACGCTATGGTGGGGCGCCGTCAGTGTCGATCACCGTCACCGTGCACCAACTCGCCACGGGCGTTGAGCTATCACAGGGGGGCGATGAAAAGGCAAAGGAGTGCGATGATATAGACTGTGGGTATCTCCCCGCAGGGCGCCGAACATCTGACGATGAAGATTGGCCGGGCATACAAGCACGTAAAAGAGTTCGACTCCTTGGTGGTCGCGCATTGCACGCGGTCTGACCTATTTAACGCAACCGCTCGCGATGACGTTCAGAACGGCCGCTATATAGTGCGCGTGGTAATACGCGCTGCAGGACGGAGACATTGCCTTAAGTCTCGGCGATTTCGTTTACAACCTGCGTTCCGGGCTAGACCAGCTCGCTTGGCAGTTGTGCCCGTCGGGTGGTAGCGATCCTGGCGTGGACACGATGTTCCCGATACATGAAAGAGACGAGCCGAAGAGCGAAGCAAAATTCCTGAAGCGCGTGAAGGGAATGCCGCCAGCCGCTATCGACATCATCAGAGAGCTTCAGCCATACCAGCGCGGCGCAGATTTCAGGCAGCATCCGTTGTGGCAATTGAACGAACTCGGCAATCTCGATAAACATAAGATGCCGGCGGGTCGGAGTTCGGATACCAGCTTTTATATCGAACCAGTGGGATACACAAAACCGACTTCGACTACGGCTTTGAACTTAGCTGGCCCTCTCAGCCAGGGACAAGGTGAAGCTGGAAGGAAAGACACCAACTCTGACGTTCGGCGAACCAATCGATAGCGACAAGCCTTCGTCCATCCCTCTTGAACTGACGAGGCAAGACATCGTTGAAATTTACCGTTTCGTCCGGGAAGATGTCTCTCCGAGATTTACGCCTTTCCTGCAGTACACATCCTGAAAGCTATTTGTCCCGCCGCCGCTTCGCGGACGGAAGCGTAATAACAGCGTCCATTCTTGAAACATCAACGTTGCACTGGGACTTGCCCACGAGTCCGCGCCACGAACGGTGCGCAACGCATTTTAGCCACATCGGTCCCGTCACTGGGTCACATTCCGGGAAGCTCGGAGCGTATCACGCGCCAACCGGACAGAGCAGCGATATTACGTGTTATCGATAGCTAGCCCAAGGCGAGATGATTGGTACGCAACCGCCGGGCCTGGCGGCGGTTTGACAGATCGGATTGAGGTCAGCAGTTTACGTGTGAGACCGCCTCAAACCGGTAACCGAGTGGAACCGGCCGTCCGGTCCGCCGCCACTTTCCGATATCCCCGTATATCGTCCAGAATGGCGAATCTGCTCAACTTCCGTATGGGCCACCCGGACAGAATGCTGTAAGCGCCACGATTCGCGCAGTCAATGTGACGGTCAACTATCCACCCGAAGTCATCAAGCACCCTGGCCGACTTGCCGTGAATTGGGCGCGCCTGCAAAAAACGGCTCTGAGCAGGAATCTGTAAGACCCCCCAGTTTTATTGGATTTTCGAGGTTTTAGGCCGTCGGGCGGATTAAGTTCCACAGCCCTGGAAGTGAGTGGTCGCCAATGTTCACGGACCTTT
>JBEKZL010000168.1:0-16565 GCA_049509915.1 Bryobacteraceae bacterium
CTGGAAGTGGTGGACGCCACCACCCAACAGGTTTACGGCGCCGGCACGGTGACCATGTCGCCGCAGTCGCCCGGTATTTTCGAGTGTCCGGAAAGCACCGGCACGCTCCGTCAGGCTTGCGTTTTGAATTCGGACAATACCGTCAACTCCAGCGCGAACCCGGCTAAACGGGGGTCGATCATTTCGATCTACGCCACCGGCGAGGGCTTCATCGCCAACGCCCCTCCGGATGGGGCGGGCGCCACCGGCGCCAGCGACACTGTGGCGGGGGGTTCCACCAGGGTCTTAATCAACGGTACCTTCGTGGATGAGGTCACCGCGAACAACCCGGCCTGCTCGCTGCAACCGGGCGACCCAACCAACGGCCAATGGATCACTTACTCCGGGCTGGCTCCCGGCCTGCCTGGAGTGTGGCAGGTCAACGTGCAGATCCCTATGTGCGTGGCGCCTTCCAATTCGACGCTTCTGTTCCTGTGGCAGAACAGCGTCCCTGACACCGACGCCAATTCGGGATACCACATGTTTATCGCGGTGAAATAAGCGGTCGGCTATCAGCGATCGGCGGCCAGCTTTCAGCTCCCGCGATTCCGGCAGTGGGGCGCTCGTGAAGGATTTTCATGGCCTGAAGGTTGGCAAAAGGCACACGAGTTGACGCTGGCGGTCTATCGAATAACCGCGACATTTCCGCGCGAAGAACTGTATGGGTTGACGAGCCCGCTCCGGCGCTCGTGTGCCTCAAGTATCACTTGCTGTCAGCGCGAGACCTTAACCTGATCGAAGCTCAGGTCCACGAGGACTTGAGCCAACAGGCCACCGAACTGAAACGCATGCTCGCCGGTCCGATTCAAAAGCTGGGAGGCCGCGGCTGATAGCTGATAGCTTTTCTAGTACACTCGAAGACTATGGGATTGCTGTGGGTGTTGGTTTGGGCGGTGGTGGCGGCCGCCGGTGCATTTTCTCTCGGCGGGATCGCACTTTGGCGACACGAGCCGGTCAACAGTATCTGGCTGATCGTGGCGGCGGCTTGCTGTTATGCCACGGCCTACCGGTTTTACGCGCGCTTCCTTGCGGCCCGCGTCATGGCGCTCAACGACCGCCGGGCCAGTCCGGCCGAGCGTCTGCGGAACGGGCACGATTTCGAGCCCACCGATTAGTGGGTTGTCTTCGGCCACCACTTCGCCGCCATCGCGGGTCCCGGCCCGCTGGTGGGACCGGTGCTGGTGGCGCAGTTCGGCTACCTGCCAGGGACGCTGTGGATTATCGTCGGCGCCGTGTTGGGCGGAGCGGTGCAGGATTTCCTGATTCTATTCGCGTCCATGCGGCGGGACGGCAAATCGTTGGGCCAGATGGCCCGCGAGGAGATCGGCACGGTGGGTGGCTTCACCGCCCTGGCGACCGTGCTGCTGATTATGCTGATTCTGCTGGCGGTGGTGGCGCTGGTAGTGGTCAACGCCCTGAAGGGCAGCGCCTGGGCAACATTTACGATCGCGGCCACCATGCCCATTGCGGTGACGATGGGCCTGTATCTGCGCTACTGGCGGCCGGGCAAAGTGTTGGAGTGTTCCGCGGTGGGCTTCGTACTGGTGCTGACGGCGATTGTTGCCGGCCAGTGGGTAGCGGAATCTCCGGCGTTGGCGCCGCTGTTCACCCTGGGCGCGATGGCCCTGGCGATTGCCATCATCATTTACGGATTTCTTGCCAGCGCGCTGCCGGTCTGGCTGCTGCTGGCGCCTCGCGATTATCTGAGCACGTTCGTGAAGCTGGGCGTGGTGGTAATGCTGGGGGTGGGCATTCTGTTAGTCCGGCCGGAACTGAAACTGCCCGCGCTCACCCGTTTCGTGGATGGCACCGGACCGATTTTCGCCGGCAAAGTCTTCCCCTTTTGCTTCATCACCATCGCCTGCGGCGCCATCTTTGGATTCCACTCGCTGATCTCGTCGGGCACCACTCCGAAAATGATTGCCAAAGAGAGCCATGCCGGCCCGGTGGGCTACGGCTCCATGCTGCTCGAAGGCTTCGTGGCCATCATGGCCATGATTGCGGCGTGCGTGTTGCAGCCCGGGGTATACTTCGCGGTGAACGCGCCGGCCGGCATCGTAGGCGCCACGCCGGCAGCGGCAGCGGCCACCATCGCCTCTTGGGGATTCCCGGTGACCGCGGCGCAGATGGCGGCACTGGCAAAGGACGTTGGCGAACGGACGTTGTTTTCACGTACCGGCGGCGCACCTTCCCTGGCCCTCGGCATGGCGCACATTTTTGCCACCACCGGCGGAGGCCGCGCCCTGGTCGGCTACTGGTATCACTTCGCGATCATGTTCGAGGCGCTGTTTATCCTGACGATTATCGACGCCGGCACGCGCGTGGGCCGATTCATGCTGCAAGACCCGCTGGGGCATGTGGCCAGGCCGCTGGGCCGCACGAGCTGGATGCCGGGCCTGATCGGAGCGAGCGCGGTGATAGTATCCGGCTGGGGCTACTTTCTGATTGAGGGAGTGCGGGATCCGCTCGCCGGCATCAATTCGTTGTGGCCCCTGTTCGGCATCGCCAACCAGTTGCTGGCCGCCATCGCACTGTGCGTGGGCACCACCGTGCTGCTGAAGATGCACGGCATGAAGTACCTTTGGATCACGGCCGTGCCGCTCGCCTGGCTGGTGACGGTGACCTTCGCGGCAGCGTGGCAGAAGATCTTTTCGGCGCTGCCGGCCATCGGCTTTCTGGCGCAGGCCGATAAACTGGAAGCGGCCATGCGCCTGCATTCCTCCCCGGCCACCGGGACGCTGATTTTCAACGCGCGCCTGGACGCTGTATTCTGCGGAGTTTTGCTGGTGCTGGTCGCGACTATCCTGGCCGACTCGTTGCGCGTGTGGCGGCGGTTCAGCAACGCTCGGCTGGCCGCCAAGTTCACCCGGGCGAAATGTTGCTGAGGCCATCTCAGGAAATGACCATTCCAGTCCCCGCTAACCGCTCCCTTACGTCGCGGCTCGGTTTCGCGCGTTTCCGAGCCGCGACCGTGAGGGAGCGGTTGCCCGGAAATTCGCCAGGTCAGCGAACTTATGAGGTTGTGTGCTCAGCTCAAAGCCGGCTTGATAGCAGGGCCAGCTTACGATTCCGATTCGAACGAAAGCACCGGCTCCGGCTGGCCCTCTTCGCGTAATTTTTCAAGGAGCGACGCGCCGTACTCGTAGCCTTTTTCGAACGCCTGCAGATTGAGCTTTTGAAAAGCCGGGGGCACCGAATCGGCCACGGCCTGGCGCAGCGCTTCGGTGGCCACGAGGCCGGTGACGGCGCCGAAAAAACCCACCATCACGATGTTCAGCACCATCTTGCGGCCCAACTCTTCCGCCAACCGGGTCGCGGGCACTCCATAGGCCCGCGTTCCGGCGGGTAGATTACCGACCCGCACCAGTTCCTGTTCGGTGATCAGCGTGCCGCCCGGTTTCAACTCTGGAATGAAGCGCGCGCCGGCTTCCTGGGACATCACGATCAGGATGTCGGGCCGCGTAATGTACGGGTAAAGGATGGGCTCGGAGGAGAGAATCACCTGGGCGCTCGAAGAACCGCCGCGGGCTTCGGGACCGAAACTCTGGGTCATGGTGGCGAAGCCGCCCTCGAAGATGGCGCGGGCCTTGCCAATCACGGCGGCCGCCAGAATCACTCCCTGGCCGCCAAATCCGGCGATACGAATTTCGGTCAGCATTGTTCGCACATCACCTCGGGTTCGGCGTAGCGGTCGCCCAGGGTTTCGGTCATTTGCGAATTCAGCATCTCGAAGTAACCGGGGCGGTCGCGGTCGACGAATTTCCCGACTACGATTTCGCCGCTCTTGGTAAGGTCGCATTCGCCGGTCGGGGCGCCGTGGCGGAGCTTGCTCGCCTGCTTGTAATACTTCATGGTGTCCAGGCCGTCGCCCATCTTGTTACGGCGCTGGTACAGCGTGGGGCAAGGCGAAATCACCTCGATGAAGCAGAATCCTTTCTTGCGCAGGACCTCTTCCATGGAGCGCGAAAGCTGCTTGACGTGGAAAGTGGTCCACCGCGCTACGTAAGATGCGCCGGCCGCTTCGGCCAGCGATACCAGGTTGAAAGCCGGCTCGAAAACGCCGTAGGGGTTGGTCGCGCTGATCACCTTGCCGGGAGTGGTCGGCGCGGTTTGTCCGCCGGTCATGGCGTAGGTGAGGTTATTGACGCAGATAACCTTCAGATCCATGTTGCGGCGCGCGGCGTGGATGAAATGATTGCCGCCGATGGCGAACAGGTCGCCGTCACCGGAATACACCACCACCTGCAGCTCCGGATTGGCCAGCTTCAAGCCGGTGGCGAAGGGAATGGCGCGCCCGTGGGTGGTATGGAAGGAATCCAGGTTGGCGTAGCCGGCCACCCGGCCCGTGCAGCCGATGCCGCTGACGATGGCCACCTTGTCCAGATTGGCGTGGGAGTCGATCAGCGCGCGCGTAAAGCAATTCACCGTGGTGCCAATGCCGCAGGCCGGGCACCAGATGTGCGGCATGCGGTCCATGCGCAGGAACGGCTCCACCGGGTTGACGGCGTCCGGCGGAATGGTGCAGGGAATTTCCAGAGTCTGCTCGTTCATTGGGCCGCCTCCAGGATGGCCTTGAGAATCACTTCGGGGTTGTGAACCGTGCCGCCGGCGTGGGGCACCAGCCTCACTTTGCATCTGCCGGCCGCCGCGCGCTCCACCTCGTGAACCATCTGTCCCAGGTTGAGCTCCGGAACCACTATCGCCTTCACTTTGGACGCCAGCGCGGCGATGTGCTTCTCCGGGAAAGGCCAGGCCGAGATGATGCGGAATTTGCCGGCGCGCACGCCACGCTGCCGCGCCAGATCGATGGCCCGCTGGGCTACCCGCGAGGTAATCCCGTACGACACCACCACCACTTCGGCATCTTCCAGATCGGCCGTCTCGCACAAGGCTCGGTCACCCGATAGAGGCAGCAGTTTTTCCAGCAGGCGGGTCACCGTGCGGGTCTGTGTATTCACGTTCATGCTGGGGTAACCGCGCTCGTCGTGGGTCAGTCCGGTGACGTGGAACCGGTAGCCATCGCCGGCGCGCACCATGTCGGGCACCTTGTCCTCGCGCGGTTCGAAGAGGCGGAATTCCCCCGGCGGGAGGTGGGTGAAGCGGCGCGGGTAGACTTCGATCGTGGCTGCGTCCGGAATGATGACTTTCTCCGTCATGTGCCCCACGCATTCGTCCAGCATGAGCATCACCGGAACGCGGAACTCTTCGGAGAGGTTAAACGCCGTGATGGCCAGGTCGAAGCACTCCTGCGGCGAGTTGGGGCAGAGGGCGATGATGCCGTAGTCGCCGTGGGAGCCCCAGCGGGCCTGCATCATGTCGGCCTGGGCCGGCAGGGTCGGCAGTCCGGTGGAGGGTCCGCCGCGCTGCACGTTGACGAACACGCAGGGTGTTTCCGTCATGGCGGCGTAGCCGATATGCTCCATCATCAGCGAGAATCCCGGCCCGGATGTGACCGTGAAGGCTTTGGCGCCGCCCCAAACCGCACCCTGGATGGTGATGGAAGCGGCCAGTTCATCTTCCATTTGAATGAACACGCCACCGACTGTTGGAATCCTCGACGCGAAGCGTTCGACAACTTCAGTGGACGGGGTGATAGGATAACCTGCGGCAAATCGCGCACCTGCTGCGAGTGTTCCCTCACAACAAGCGTGGTCGCCGTCGAGAAAATGAACACCTGTAAGGACACCTTTGGGGTCAGCGTGCATAGCGCGCTCCGAAAATGGCGAAATCCGGGCAGTACATTCCGCAGAGGTCGCAACCACTGCATTTTTCAGCAGCCATCACATTCGGTGGATGATAACCCTTGGTATTAAAGGCGGAAGAAAGCGCCAGAACACGCGTGGGGCAGAATTCAACACAGAAGCCGCATCCCTTGCACCGTTCCACATTAATGGCAACGAAGCCTTTGGCCATCGAGTCCCTCCTCTAAGGACGTGGAAAAGAATTGCACGTCAGTGGCCAAATCAGGTAAATCAGGTCTGATAATTCGTATTGTTGTCGGCAACTGGAGCCCGACGTGGCGCACGCACTCTTGCGTGCCGTGTCGAGACTTTCTCGACACCGGCTCGCGCACGGTGCGCCGAGCGTCGGCAAGAGTGCCGAAGCGGCACGCACGAGTGCGTGCGCCACGTCGGAAGTGATTGTAAGCATGGGGCTCCCCCAACCGAGCCGAGACCGTAAGGGAGTGGTTGCCGAACCGCGAAATGGTCTACTAATAGGGGTATGGAAACGATGGAATTTGCCATTCAAGCCGCCGACGTTCGCCAGGCCGCCGCCCGGATTGCCCCACTCATCCGCCACACCCCGGTGCTCTCCGACGAGGTGGACGGCCGACGCGTCTTTTTCAAGTGCGAAAACCTGCAGCGCGGCGGGGCATTCAAGCTCCGCGGCGCCTCGAACCTGATTCTGTCGCTCGCGCCCGAGCAACTTCGCCGCGGCATCGTGACCTACTCGTCCGGCAACCACGCTCAGGCGGTAGCCATCGCCGCCGCGCACGTTGGCGCGCAGGCAACCATCGTGATGCCGGAAGACGCGCCGCGGATCAAAATCGAATCGACCCGCAAATACGGCGCCCGAATTGTGACTTACAACCGCTTCACCCAAGATCGGGAAGAGATTGCGGCCGGCATTCTGAAGGAAACCGGCGGCACTTTGGCGCCCCCCTTCGACCATCCGATGATTATGGCCGGCCAGGGCACGGCCGCTCTGGAATTGCTGAGCGACGCGGGCCCGCTGGACGCGTTAATCACACCCGTGGGCGGCGGCGGCCTGCTGGCCGGCTGCGCCACTATCGCCAAGGCCATCGACCCGGCCATTCGGGTCTTCGGCGCCGAACCGGCCAATGCCAACGACACGTTTCTGTCGCTCGCCGCCGGCCGGCGGGTCCGCGTCGAGCCCGATACCATCGCCGACGGCCTGCGCTCGCCGACGCCCGGCCAGCTGACTTTCCCAGTGATTCAGCACCTGGTGGAAGCCATACTTCTGGTGAGCGAAGAAGAGATCCGCGCGGCAGCCCGGCGCCTGCTGCTCGAATGGAAGCTGGTAGTGGAACCAAGCGGCGCCGTCTCCGCCGCAGCGGTATTTTTTGGAAGACTGCCAGAGGAGATTCGATCCGTGGGCATGGTCCTCTCCGGCGGCAACGTGGATTTCGAAGAGATCGTGAAGTATTAGCAGGACGAAACGCGACGCCGACTTCTTCCTCACTGCGACACAGTGTCGGACGACGAAACAAGCTCTTTCGGGTGCTGAACCGGGTTGGGGAAATCCGTTCCCGATAACCGCGCCGTTGAAGACGCTCTCCAGGGTGGCTGATTTCGCACCGTCCGCCGGGGCGCCGGTTGACAACCGGCGGGCAGGCGGAACCTCGTGCCCCACCAAAGCGGGAACGGAGTTCGTCTTAATCCCTTTTGGTTGGCCGCAGGCCCATATGGCACTCCCTGGCGGTCGCGGCTCGGTCGCGGTGGCGCGAGTTTGCACTTGCGGCTCCGGCTCCCTGTTGTTGAAGGTGGCGATTCTGTCGCGAGACGCTGAATCGTCTTCCGGTACGTCAGGAGGACTGGGAATGTTGAAAACCTGGAACGCGGAATGGAGGTCACCAGCGGAGGGACACCGGCACCCCGGGGTAATGGCGTTATAAACTCGTTAATAGGTACATGAGTAGTCCCATGACCAATGCCGCGCGGGAAGTGGAGCGGCTGCGCGCCGAACTGCGCCGCCACGAGCACCTGTATTACGTTGCCGACCAGCCGGAGATCTCCGACGCCGAGTACGATGCGCTGATGCGCCGGCTGATGGAGTTGGAACGGGAACATCCGGAGCTGGGTTCGCCCGATTCACCGACCGAACGGGTGGGGGGCAAGGCGAGGGAAGGCTTCGTCAAGGTTCGCCACACTTCGCCCATGCTCAGTCTGGACAACGCGCTCAACGAAGCGGAACTCCGCGATTTCGACCGGCGGGTGCAGGAATCGCTGCGCGGGGAAAGCTATCGCTACATGGCGGAGCTGAAGATGGACGGGCTGTCGACGGCCATGCGCTATCGAAACGGCCGGTTCGTACAGGCGGTGACGCGCGGGGACGGGGAGATTGGAGAAGACGTAACCGAGAACGCGCGCACCATCCGTTCGTTGCCGTTGCGGGTGGAAGCCGGCGACGGGTTGCGGGACGGATTCGAAGCGCGCGGCGAAACGGTGATGAACCGGCGCGCATTCGAGCGGCTGAACGCGGAGCGCGAAGCCAATGGACAGGCGCGGTTCGCCAATCCGCGCAACGCGGCGGCGGGCTCGTTGCGCGTGCTGGAACCTAGGGTGACGGCTTCGCGGCGGCTGGATTTCCATCCGTATTTCCTGCTGGTGGAGGGTGAGCCGGCCCTCGGCAGCCAATCGGCGGCGCTCGAGGCGCTGGAGCGGTTGGGCTTCAAGGTGAGCCGGCAGCGGCGGATCTGCGACGGGGTGAAGGAAGTGCTGGAGTTTTGCGCGCGCTGGGAGGTGGAACGCGACACCCTTCCTTATGAGATCGACGGCGTGGTGGTAAAGGTGGACGCGGTGGCGCAGCAGCGGTTGCTGGGGTTTACTGCCAAGGCGCCGCGCTGGGCGATCGCCTACAAGTACCCGGCGCGGCAGGCGAAGACGCGGGTGGTTGGCATCGAAGTGCAGGTGGGTCGCACGGGAACGCTGACGCCGGTGGCGGTGCTGGAGCCGAAGGAAGTGGGCGGGGTTACGGTTTCGCGGGCCACGCTGCACAACGAGGACGAAATTGGCAGGCTGGGGCTCGAGATCGGCGACGAAGTGGTGATCGAGCGCAGTGGGGACGTGATACCCAAGGTGGTGCGCGTGAGCGTGCAGGGGTCGCCGCGCAAGCCGTTCCGGATGCCGTCGCGCTGCCCGGTGTGCGGGGGCACGGTGGTGCGGGAGGAGGGCGAATCGGCCAGCCGCTGCATCAACACCAACTGCTCGGCGCGGCTGAAGCAATCGATTCTGCATTTCGCTTCGCGGGGGGTGATGAATATCGACGGGCTGGGCGAAGCGCTGGTGGAACAACTGGTGGACAAGGGCCTGATCACGAATGTGGCCGACCTGTATTCGCTCACCGTGGAGAAGTTGGAGAATCTCGACCGGATGGGCGCCAAGTCTGCCGCCAAGCTGGTGGAGAACATCGAGAAGTCGAAGCGGAATCCGCTGCCTCGGGTTCTGGCGGCGCTGGGGATTCGTTTCGTGGGAGAGCGGACGGCCAATTTGTTGGGCGACTCGTTCGGCGAGTTGGATGCAATTGCAGGTGCCACAGTGGATGAACTCCAGGAAGCCGAGGAAGTTGGCCCTAAAGTGGCCGAAAGCATCTATCGGTTTTTCCGCGAGCCGCGCAACCAGAGCCTGGTGGAAGGGCTACGCCAGGCTGGCCTGGTGTTTAGCCAGGAGATCAAGCATTCCATCCTGGGACCGTTCCACGGGCTCACCTTTGTGCTCACCGGAACCCTGCCGACGCTGAGCCGCGAGGAAGCCAAGCGGCGCATCGAAGCCGCCGGCGGCAAGGTGGCCGGGTCGGTAAGCAGGAAGACCCACTACGTGGTAGCCGGCGAGGATGCAGGATCGAAGCTGACCAAGGCAAGGCAATTGAAAATCGCCATCATGAACGAAGAGCAGTTGCTGGCCCTGCTGGGGGATTAGGATGGTCCTTCTCGCGGGCGCACGGATTTTCTTGTGGAAGAGGAGCGCGGGATAGGTGGGAACGCTCCTGAAATTAGAGCGGGAAGGGTAATATGGAAGATCAATCGAGGTATTTTGGAAGGTGACTGGCAGGACCGGGCTCCTCTTCCGACCTCAAGCTAATCCCGCGACGTGGCCATTGGGCCGGAGCTTCCCGCTAAAGCGTTCGAAACAAAGGAAAATTAAATTTCGTTTCTTTGTGATCCAACTACACGGCCCCCGCGGGGCCGTCACCGGGACGGGTGAAAAAGTGCTCCGCGCTTGGAGATTTAATTATCGAGCTGGTTGGGGGTGTTTCGGGGGGAACTCATTGAGGTAGCTGGGCTTCGAGGCTGATATTTTTCTTGGGACTGGCTTGCTTTCGTCAGGCGAAGTGGAAGGTGGCTGGTAGTGGAACCCTCGGAATTGGCGCAGGCCCGGGCTGAGGTGGAGCGACTCCACGCGGAACTGAAGGGGCTTGCCCTCGAACGGACCGCGGAGCGCGCGCTGGCAAAGAACGCCGCGACACAGCAGGCCGCGGCCCTCGATCGCGCAAAGGGGGCGTTGCGCGCGAGCGAGGACCGTTCCCGGTGCTACTTCGAACTCGGGCTTATCGGCATGGCGATCCTGTCGCCGGCCAAAGGATTGGTCGAGGTAAACGACCGCCTTTGCGAAATCCTGGGGTACGAACGGCATGAACTCGAGGGGATGACATGGGCGGCATTGGTCCATCCCGACGACCTGGCCGGCGATATCAAGCATAACTACGACCGCATGGTCGCCGGAGAGGTGGACGGATTTCTGATGCCGAAACGCTGGATCCGCAAGAATGGCGAAGTGGTTCACACCAACGTCTCGGTAAAATGCCACCGGTATGAGGACGGCTCCGTCGAATATCTCGCGGCCATGGTGGAGGATCTGGCCGGGCTCGATCATCCGGGTCAAGAGCCCGCGGCGGCTGGAGAGGCCGGGCCGGGAAAACCCGCCCTCTCCGAGCGCGAACTCGAGGTAGCGCGGCTGATCGGCTTGGGTAGGACCGTGAAAGAAATCGCCGCCGGGCTTGCGCTCAGCGAGAAAACCGTCAGCACCTACCGCGTCCGGATCCTGACCAAGCTCAACCTGAAGAGCACCGCCGAACTGATTCGCTACGCTCTCAAGAACCGGCTGGCGGAGTAGCCCCTCGTAGGACAAATACCTACAAAAGCTTCGGCGACTTTCTCCCGATAAAGCAACTGTGCAATAGAGAACATCGGGTAAGTCGCCTGCCATGGCCCCGATAGGTCTCTGCCCCGTTGTCGGGCGCCGACCCAAAAGACCCTCCGGAGTCAATGTGATCAGACAAAACGCAGAAGTACCGACCAACGGCGCGCCCGCTGTTCCGAGCCGCCTCGCTATGAACCGTCTTGGACCGCAAAAGGCTGCGGCGCCGCCCTTGAAGAAAACGGCGGAGCCCAACGGGCAGGGTGATGATATCGCCCAGAACCGCCTTACCGCCAAGAAACTGGCTGAGGAGAAGGCGCGCGCCCGGACCGTGGCCCGCGCGCAGGCCGTGGCGGAGAAACTCTCTACCGCGACCGATCAGGTATCGAGCGCCATCGCCGAAGCTACCGGCGCGGTGGAAGAGCTGGAAAAGACGATGCATACCATCGCGGCGGGCGCCGAAGAAGCGTCGGCCGCGGCGGAAGAGTCCCGCGCTGCAATTAACCAGATCGAGAAGGCATCGGACCTGGCCAACGGCCGCGCGGAAGTATCCCTGCGGAAGGTCAACGAGTTGCAGGCCCTCGCCAGGTCGACGACGGCGGACATCGAGGCCCTCATCAAGGGAGTGGGAGACGCCGCCGACGCGAATCTGGAATCGGCAAAAATGATTGGTGAATTGGAGCGCCAGTCCGAGGAGATCGGCAAGATCGTTCATGCCGTGACGCGGATTGCCGACCAGACCAACCTGCTGGCCCTGAACGCGGCCATCGAAGCGGCACGCGCCGGGGAACATGGCAAGGGATTCGCCGTGGTAGCCGACGAAGTGCGCAATCTGGCGGAGATCAGCGAGAAGAGCGCCCGCGGCATCCAGGAAGTGGTCAACGAGATTCAAAACCAGGTGAAGGTGGTCGCCGGGGACACGGAAGCGGCTGGCAAAAAGGGCCGCGAGGAAGTGGAGAAGGCCAAGGTCATCACCCAGGACCTGCTTAAAATAGCCGCCGATTTCGAAGAGATCCAGGGAAATTGCGCCGAAATCCGAAAGAACGCGGCGGAAGCGCTGGCCGGCGCCAAGACATATCTGAAGGGCGCGGAGGAAATTGCCGCGGCCGCCGAAGAATCCACTTCGGCCTGCCAGGAAGCCCAGAAATCGACTCAGGAGCAGTCCAAAGCCTACTCGGAGATGAGCGACGCGGCCCGCTCGCTGGCGGAAATGGCGGAGTCGTTGAAGACTTCGACCAATGCGCAAAAGTCGGCCGAGGAACTGGCGGCTACCGCCGAACAGCTATCCACCAACGCCGAGGAACTGAAGTCCTCCTCGCAGCAGATCACCACCGCCATCGAGCAGATCAACAAGGCGGCTGGGGCCCAGGCCAAGGCAGCCGAGACATCTAACGCCCTGGGCGCTCAAATGCGGCATGCCGCCAAAGGCATGGGAGACCGTTCCGAATTGAGCGTGGAGAAAGCCCTTGGAACGCAAAAACTTCTCGCCAGCAACAAGACCAACGTGGATGCGCTGATTGTCAATATTGGCAAGAGCGCCGATGCCTCCGCCGAATCCGCCAGGAACATCCTGGAACTGGAGGAACGGACGCGCCGGATCGACAAGATCGTCGATGCCATTGTCATGGTAACGGTTCAGACCAAGATGCTCGCGGTGAACGGCAATGTGGAAGCCGCGCGAGCCGGTGAATACGGCCGGGGCTTCTCGGTAGTGGCCGGCGACATCCGCTCTCTGGCCAATGAAAGCAGCGAAAACGCGGACAAAATCAAAGACCTGGTCAAGAACGTGCAAACCCAGATCACCAAAGTTGCCGGGGATATCGAACTGGCCGGGAGCAAAGGCCGGGCCGAAGTGGAGCGGGCCAAAGTCTCCACGGCGAGCCTCGATCGGATCGCGAAAGAATCCGACGTAGTGGTGGCCGACATCCGGGAAATATCGAAAGCCTCCAGTGAGGCTGCCGCTGGCCTCGAACAAGCCGGCAAAGCCAGTCAGCAGATCGCCGCCGCCGCCGAGGAAACCGCCCGCGCCTCGACCGAAGCCGCCGGCGCATCCGAGCAGGGATTGAAGGCTGCCCAGGAGATAGCCCAGGCCATCGAGGACATCGCTTCGCAGGCCGATGAACTGCAGAACGGGTAGCTGGTAGAGCGATCTCGTTTAAGGAGATTCTTGATGGAAACAGACACTCTACGAACTTCCGCCGGCATGAAAGACGAAAGCCAACTGGTCACGTTCCTGTTGAAGGACGAGGAGTTCGGCTTCGACATCATGTCGGTACAGGAAATCATTCGCCTCCCCAAGATGGCGAAAGTCCCGCGCACGCCGGCCTACGTGGACGGCATCGCTAATTTGCGTGGTGTGGTGCTGCCGGTCATCGACATGCGCACCCGTTTCGGCATGGAACGGGCCGAAGAAACCGACCGCACCCGGGTATTGGTCGTCGATATCGACGGCGTCAAGACCGGTTTGCGCGTGGATCGGGTGAAACAGGTGACGCGCGTATTGCGCAGCGAAATCGAACCACCTCCGGCGGCGATTCGGGGGACCTCTTCGGACTACCTCGAAGGGGTGGTGAAGCTCGACAAGGGGCAGCGAATCGTGATGGCGCTAAACGCGGCTCACGTCTGCGAAATCGGCGTGACCCACAAAGCGAATTCCGCCGGCCGCGCGCATTCGAATGCGGAAGCCGAGAGCAGCGAGTCGTCGCACAAATCCACGGGCGCCGACGCCGAAGTCCAAAAGGTGGTCACCTTTCGCATCGCCAGAGAGGAATTCGCCTTTCACATGGAGCACGTTCGGGAGATCCTGCGGGTGCAGACTCCCAACCAGGTTCCCGACGTTCCCGAATACGTGCTGGGGGTGCTGACGGTTCGGGGCCAGATTCTTCCCGTCATCGACCTGCGGCGATTGCTGCAGCAGAGGTCTTTGGCGGATGAGTTCGCCGGCAACTGCCGGCCCCTGCGGGAAGACTATGAGCGCGCGCTGGAGCAGATCGAGAAGATCTTTGCCGGCAGCCCCAACCAGAAGGTGGAGTCCAAAGTAAGCGAGCGCCTCCGCAAGTGGCTCGCCGAAACCAACAGTTCCAGCCAGGTGCTGATGGAGACGCTGGCGCAGGCGCGCGGCCTGAACGAAATGGTCATCAAGCAGCTTCAGCTCCGGATAAAGCACCAGGAGCACGGCGACAGCGATGCCGCGCGGGTTTGCGGCGAGGAGGTGGTTTCCGGCGGCCGGAAGACCGTCGCCGCCTTGCACAAATTTGAAGAACAGATCGCTCAGAACATCCAGGAAGACCAGCGCATCATCGTGGTGGATGCCGAGGGCTTTGTACTGGGTTTGGTGGTGGATCACGTTCACGAGGTGCTGAACGTGCCCAAGAACCTAGTGGAACCGCCGCCGCGCATCACCTCGAGCGGAGGGATGGAACTGTCGGGAGTCGCCAAACTGGACGACGGCGCGCGGTTGATCATGTTGCTGGATGTGGCCAGCCTGATGAAGGACCAGAAACTGCGGGACGTTCAGGACTCCTCCGTACAGACCGTCGAGGAGAAGAAGACCGGGGAAATCCAAAAAACCGGCGCCGGCGCGCAGGAATTAAGCGAAGTCCAACTGGTGACGTTCATGCTCGGCGCGGAGGAATACGGCGTTCCGATTTCGCAGATTCAGGAGATCGACCGCCTCGCCAAGATCACCAAAGTGCCGAAGGCAGCGGCGTTCATCGAGGGCATCACGAACCTGCGCGGGGAAGTAATCCCCGTGCTGGACACGCGGAAGCGCTTCGATCTCGAAGTCAAACCGTCCGACGACCGCACCCGCATCATCATCGTGGATCTGGGCGGCGTCAAAACGGGTCTGGTGGTGGACTCGGTGCGCGAGGTGTTGAATCTCGCCAGGAAGGACATCGCCCCGCCTCCCGAAGCGATCGGGTCCGGAATCGATCAGCAGTTCATTTCCGGAATCGGCAAGGTGGATGCGGGCAAGCGCATGATCGTGCTGCTCGATGTGGAGAGGATTCTCTCCCGGCAGGAGCGGGCGGATCTGTCCGAACTCGCCTCGTAAATCGAACCCGTGCCGGGGCCGGCGGGCCGGCCCCTGGAGTTTACAAGCCCATGAACAGAATACGCGTACTGGTGGCGGACGACTCCGCCTTAATGCGGCAAACCTTCAAGCGAATCATCGCGGCGTCGGGCGACCTCGATTTGGTCGGGCTGGCACGGGATGGCGAGGACGCGATAGCGAAAGCCCGGGAACTGCGGCCCGATGTCGTCTCGATGGACATCAACATGCCGAAGCTGGACGGCGTCACCGCGTTGCAGATGATCTTGCAGGAGAAGATTTGTCCGGTAGTGATGGTTTCGTCGCTCACCCAGGAGGGCACCGCGACCACCTTCGAGTGTCTGGAATTGGGAGCCTTCGATTTTGTCGCCAAGCCGGACGGCACGGTTTCGTCCAATATGGGCGCGGTGGCCGAGGAGTTGATTTCCAAACTCAAAGCCGCCGCCTCTCGCGGCATTGTCGACCGCCTGCAGCGGGGCCGCGAGCGGCGGAAGCCTTGGCGGCCGGAGTCGCGCTCCACGTTTGAAAACGTCACCCGAAAAAGGGCCGTAGCCATCGGGATTTCCACCGGGGGCCCGGCAACACTGCAGGAGGTGCTGCCCCTGATTCCGGCCGATTTGCCAGCCAGTATATTCCTGGTGCAGCACATGCCGCCGGCCTTCATCGCGGCGTTTGCCAAGCGGCTGGACGAGCACGCCGCTCTGAAGGTCGTGGAAGGCCGTTCGGGTATGCCGGTCGAGCCCAGCGTCTGCTACGTGGCGCCGGGCGGGATGCACTTGTGCCTGCACCGAAAGATGACCGGCGAGGTGGTGATCCGCACGCCCACCACACCGGCCACGCTATTCGTGCCCTCGGTGGGCGTCATGATGGATTCGGTTCTGAAAATCTACGGGGCGGATACGATCGGTGTGCTGATGACCGGCATCGGAGACGATGGTGCCAATCAGATGGTCGCGATCAAGCAGGCCGGCGGGCACACCATCGCCGAAAGCGAGCAGACCGCGGTGGTTTACGGCATGCCGCGCGAGGCGGTGGAACGCGGCGGCGCGTCGGTGGTGGCGCCCAGTCAAGAAGTGGCGGCGGAGATCGTAAAAGCGGTTCGGAGGACGACGTCATGAGCCTGAACGAGTACGTGGAGAAATTGAATGGCGTGGACGAAGCCGACCGCACCTACGCCGCCGAGGATATCGGCTATTCGAACGCGCCGGAAGGCGTGCCGGTTCTGCTGGACCGATTGGGCAGGGAGCCCTCGCGGGCGGTTCGAGACGCCATCTTCCAAGCCCTGATCCGGATCGATGCCGACGCGGCCATCGAGGGCTCGATCGTTTTGCTCGGGAGCGAAGATCCCCAGATGCGCAACCAGGCCGTGGATGTGCTGCGCCGCAAAGACGCGCGCGCGATCCCCTTCCTGGCCGCGGCGATGCGGGACGGCGATCGGGACATAAGAAAGCTGGTGCTGGACGTTTTGAACGGCAATCAGGCCGACGGCGTGGGGGAAATCTACGCGGCCGCGCTTTCCGACGCGGACGTCAACGTGGCGATCACGGCGGTGGAGAATCTGGGCCGGCTACGGGCGATGGAATTCCGCAACCGGATCG
>JBEKZL010000169.1:0-16514 GCA_049509915.1 Bryobacteraceae bacterium
TGCGCCGCCTAATCAGCAACGAGCCACGTCTTGGCGAACGCGTGGAAGTCCACGCGATGAACGCGATTGCGAGGCGGCTTTATGAGCTAAATTGCGGCCGTCCACAAATCGCTTCCCGAGCGGCCATCCAGCAGAGCCTCAAAGAAGCGGCTGGAGCAGTGGAGGGGCACAAGTTTTCTCTTCCCTTCCTGATGACAGAGTGGGAGCAAGTTGTAGACGCCTGGCAGTTGGAATCCTGGGAGGCCTACCGCGACGTGGTGCGCTTGGGGCGCAAGACGCGCCTGGCGGAGAAGCAGCGCGTGATTCTCTGGTCGATTTTCGAGCGGGTCCGTTTGGCCTTGAAAACCGGCGGCCTGGTCACGTACGCCGACTTGTTCAACCGGCTGGCGTCTCAACTTGCACAGAGCACACATAAGCCATTCGAATTCTCTGTTATCGATGAAGCGCAGGACGTCAGCGTCCCCCAACTGAGGTTTCTTGCCGCTCTCGGGGGAGGGCGGAAGGACGGACTTTTCTTCGCCGGTGACCTGGGTCAACGGATATTTCAGCAGCCGTTCTCATGGAAGGCGCTGGGTGTCGATGTTCGGGGGCGCTCCTCAACACTGCGTATCAACTACCGGACGTCCCACCAGATCCGGATGCAGGCCGACCGCCTGCTCGGCCCCGACGTATCAGACGTGGACGGCAACAAGGAAGAACGGAACGGCACGGTTTCCTTGTTCAATGGGCCGGAACCAAGCGTGGTGGCTTTCGATTCCCCGGAAAGCGAAATCAAGGCCGTCGGCGAATGGCTTGCGGTCAGGGCCAGGGAAGGTATCGCGCCTCACGAAATGGGCGTCTTCGTTCGCTCTGAGGCTCAGTTGACCAGGGCGCGCGCCGCAACCGAGGCCGCCGGACTCCCGGCGAAGGTTCTCGACGACAACGTAGAGACCACCAGCGGCCGGATTGCTATCGGCACCATGCATCTCGCGAAAGGGCTGGAGTTTCGCGCTGTTGCGGTCATGGCTTGCGACGATGAGGTCATTCCGCTGCAGGAACGGATCGAGACCGTCACCGACGATGCAGATCTGGAAGAAGTCTACAACACGGAACGGCACCTGCTTTACGTTGCCTGCACCCGCGCGCGGGATCACCTGTTGGTCACGAGCGTAGAACCGGCATCGGAGTTTTTGGACGATCTGCGGAATTGAGTTGGGCTTCCGCTGGACCGCCGTGCCGCTAACGTTGAACTTGATCCCAGCATTCAGCCCCCGATCCAGATCCTGCTTGGTGCCCAGTTACCAGGTACTGTTCCCTCGTCTGAACCGAAGCACGGCCCGGCAGCATCTGAACTGAATCCTCTGAATCTGCTCCCGCTCGACCCATGGCCCCCATGCCCCATGCATTCCGGATTGATTCTCTGCGTAGAATCTGGCATACTAATGGTCTTGTTAGGCCGTTATTATGCCACGAAAGGCAAATGCGTCTGACGGAGTACCGATCAAGATAACCGTTTCCCGGCAATCTGCTGCGCTGCTGGCTATAATCGCCACAAAGGGCCTATATGGGCGTAATCAGTCCGAGGTGGCGGGTCGCTTCGTGGACAAGGCGCTCGAAGCGTTCGTTGAGACTCCCCGGTTCAGTCTCAAGTCCAACGAGCCTTTAGAAAAGTGAGCTCAAATGCGAAAACAGGCTCTGCCATTCATGCGTGAGCGGATTCGCCGATGTCGCGGGTGCCATCTCGAGGTAAACCGTCCACCGTTGGAGTTCGCAGAAATGCCCTATTGTCCGAGTTGCCTGTCGCAAGAAATCAAGAAGGGTGCGGAAGCCGGAATACGTTGGCGCAAGATCGGAGAATACGTCGAAATCAGACAAGGCTGGCAAAAAGCCCCTTGAGGTGCTGCATGGCGTCGGTGTGCATCAGATCTGTTCGCCAATAATTGGGTCGGTTCTTGGCTCGTCGAGTGTTCCGGTCTACTGTCCACACGCGGACGTGCCACCCCCCATTGCCACTCGCCACCAGCTCGACTTCTAGATCTGCCTTCCCCAACCGCTCGGCCTGCCACGACAACTCGCCATTCCCCTTTTGCGTGGTTCGCCAGTTGATTCCCGGTTGGACGCGCGCTACTGCCGATGAGAGTTCCGCAGCAGACTGATATCGTTGTGATGGACTAACGCTCAGTGCCTTTCGAATGATTGTTCTGAGCCTCTTCGAAACGTGGGGCAGAAACAACTTCCTGTCCGGGAGTTTTCCGGCAATGATGCGCTGCCGCACTGTAGCATCGTCCAAATTCGCAAACTGAGCGGAGTACATCGGGTCCCCATTGACCGCGCGGTACAGTAGCAGCCCTGCCTGATAAATGTCGCTTAGTGTACTGCCGACCCCGGCCGTCCAGACCTCAGGGGGTATTGCATGGCAGTACATCGGCGGAACCTGGACGACCCCATTTGCCAGAATTCTACGTGACTGCCCAAAATCTGCGACCATCGGTGCGTCAACGTTGTCAAACAGAACATTCGACGGCTTGAGATCGAAATGTATGAACCCTGCTCTGTGAATCCGCACAAGACCTTGAAGAACACCCTGAGCGATCCGGATCACTTCGTTGATGGGTATCGGAGCATCGCAAATCCTCAGCGCCAACGAGCCCTTAACAAAATAGGGCATCGCCAGGACAACATGATCAGCCGTTTGGCAAGCATACTGAACCGGCACTATGTTCGGATGCGCCGTGGCAAACATCACTTGGGCTTCGGCAAAATAGAGGGCGATGTCATTGCCGAACTTGTTCTTCTCAATTTCTTTGACGGCAAACTGTCCCCCGAGCTGGGGATCATAGGCTAGGTAAACTAGAGAGTTCATACCCTGGCCGACACCGACCTGATTTCCGCGATCATACTGAAGTTCAGCGACGACCTGCATTCATCAGTCACTCGATGGCAACGCCGAAGCAGCCACGAGAATTGCCTCCCTTCGATTCTTTGTGTATTTCGACCAATCCAGTCCGCGCAATTCATCAGTCTCCAGGTACTTCTTCGCGGCCTTGGCTCCGAGATTCTTTGAGATTGTCGCGAGTGCCCCAGTCAAGACTTGGGCACCGCAAGAACGGGCTACCTCCACGAGCACACCTTCCACCCGGCATCGCCTATGCATGCTGGATTGGGCTGAGGACCGAATTACTGTCTCGGGGTAGCGGATGGCAACAACTTGTGGCGAATAGGTCTCAATCAGACTTCGGACTTGAGCGCGTAACCATCCCAGCGATGCAGCCTCGTCGTAGGTCGCAGGTGCGACGGCCTGATCAGCCGCCACCAACACAGGTGCTTCGCGTGACCCCTCAACGACCGCCCAATTGACTGCCGATACCTCAGCACGAAGTCCGAGAGCCGTCGCCTGCGCTGATCCCAGGTTGTTCAGCGATCCACATCCCGGTTCCATATCGCCTCCACGGTTCAGATTCAGTCTGATTATAGCCGCTATCATTGGTTCCACAATCTTCGATCAAGTGGACCATTGCAGTCTGATTGCAACCGACGCGGCAGGCCGGTCGAGGCGGCCACTATTCCCTTGCGTGTTCTGGCGACCAGACCCATGAATCGTCGTCCGGCGGATCTAACGTAGAAAGAACGCACGAGGAACCATCATGTCGAACGCAGGATGTCAGCGAATCCGGCGCCGCCGTTGCGGAAACTCGGGCGTCACTGTTGCTCCCGAGCAAACCTCATCGAAGGCGTGCGGTTCCTTGACCCTGGACCAGTCCTCGATGAGCATTTGCGAAGCACTGGGGGGAAACTGGGGGAACTCCGCCGTCCACGGATGGGTAAATTCGGGTAAGGATGGGTAAAGACTTAAAACGGCCCTAGCTTGGGCGGGGCGCGGCAACTGGCGTGTTCAGTAGGGGATACGTTGAAACTAAAGGACTTATTTTGGCTCCTCAGGTAGGACTCGAACCTACAACCCTTCGGTTAACAGCCGAATGCTCTACCATTGAGCTACTGAGGAGTATTTCGTTCGTCTTCGTCATTATAGAACAAGCTCCGTGCGAAATGCCACCGCAGCGAACTGGGACCAGCGGGGCTACGTCATGGCGGCGACTACCGCGTCGGTGAATCCTGCAGTGGAGTCCTGGCCGCCAACGTCTCCGGTCAGATGGACGCCGTCGGCGTAGACTTTGGCGATCGCCGCCTGCAGGCGCGCCGAGGCTTGCGGCTCTCCAATATGGGCCAACAGGAGTACTGCCGACTGCATGAGGGCGGTGGGATTGGCTAGTCCTTTGCCTGCGATATCCGGTGCAGTGCCATGTACGGCTTCGAAGACGGCGTGGTGGTCGCCGATATTGGCCCCCGGCACGATGCCGAGTCCGCCAACCAGGCCTGCGGCCAGGTCTGAGACGATATCGCCATAGAGGTTTGGCAACACCAGCACGTCGAAAGTTTCCGGGCGGATCACCAGTTGCATGCAGGCGTTATCCACGATTAACTCGTTGTAGACGATCTCGGGGAACTGGGCGCCTGCTTCGCGGCAGCATTTCAGGAAAAGGCCGTCGCTCAGCTTCATAATGTTGGCCTTGTGGATGGCTGTGACTTTCTTGCGCCGGTAGAGGCGCGCATATTCGAAAGCCGCCCGCGCGATACGCAGCGACGCCTTTTGGGTGATGATTTTCAGGCTCTCCACCACGCCGGGCACCACTTCGTGCTCCAGGCCCGCATAGAGGTCCTCGGTGTTTTCACGGAAGATCGCCATGTCGATGGGCAGATCCCTGAAGCGGGTTTTCAGGCCGGGGAGCATACGCACCGGCCGGAAGTTCGTGTACAGCCCCAGTTTCTTCCGCAGAGCCACGTTGATGCTGGCGTGGCCACCGCCGATGGGCGTCGCGGTAGGTCCTTTCAATCCCACCCGCGTGGCTTCGAGAGACGCGAAGACCTCGTCCGGCAATAATTGCCCATAGTCAAGGAGCGCCTTGGCGCCCGCTTCGACCGGCTCCCATTCTACGACCACGCCAGTCGCTTCCACCGCGCGCACCGTGGCGGCGGCCACTTCAGGGCCGATACCATCCCCGGGTATCAGGGTTATCAGATGAGCCATCCATGTTTATTATAGAGGTGGGTGGCACTGTGATTCCTAATTGGGCGGAAGAGCGGCACAGCATGGTGGCCACGCAACTTGCGGGCCGCGGCATTTTCGATTGCCGGGTCCTCCGCGCGCTATCCGAAATTCCACGCGAGCAGTTCGTGCCGCTGGATGTGCGTATTCAGGCCTACGCGGATGCGCCGCTCGGGATCGGCTTCGGACAAACCATCTCCCAGCCCTACATGACCGCTCTCATGGCGGAGCGGTTGTGTCTGGACGGTTCGGAGACGGTACTGGAGGTAGGCGCCGGCTGCGGTTATGCCGCGGCGGTGCTGGCCATGCTGGCAGCGCGCGTGGTGGCCATCGAGTTGATTCCCGCCCTGGCCGATCTGGCGCGCGAAAACCTGCGCCGCACCGGACGCGGAGAAAACGTGCAGGTGATTGCCGGCGACGGCTGCCTGGGGTGGGAGGAATTGGCTCCCTACGGGGCGATTTCGGTGGCGGCGGCGGCGCCGGAAATACCAGCCGCGCTGGTTCGGCAATTGGGCGATCCAGGCCGCCTGGTGATGCCGGTCGGCGGCGACGGCGATCAGGAACTGCGGCTGGTGACCAAACTCGACGGCCATATCGACACTTCGGTGGCCACGCACTGCCGGTTCGTCCCGCTGCGGGGCGGCCAGAAACGGCGCTGAGTGAATGCGGCTGCGCACGGCCAAAGACCGCCTCAAGATCGAGCACAGCATCATTGACGGTCTGCGCTCCATACTGGAGGAAATGCTCGCGGCGCATGCCGAAATCCGGTCGATTATTCCCGGCGTGATCCGGCCGGTACGGGATGCCAGGGGGAGGATCAAAGTTCGCGTCACGGTACCGACCCAAAACGGATGGAAGGCCATCGCGTTGAGCGCCGGAGCCCGGCAGGAGCTCTTCGTGAGCACCGGTTGGACGAAGCCGGAATTGGAAAAGGCCTTCGAAGAAGCGGGAGTGCTGGTGGAGTAGCGCTACTGGACCACCCCGCCAGGATGGGGTTCGAGACGGATTTCTCCGAAGGCCGCTTCATATTGGGTGACGTTCTGTTGCAGGACGTTTAGCAAGGCCTTGGCTTGTTGCGGACTGACGAAGACCCCCTGGAAGTTGTGAATGGCAACGCTATCGGGGGCGGTTTGATTCATCCGGCCGAACAGCAGCAGAAAATCCCAAAGACTCACCCGCACCTGTACGCTGTTGGCGTAATTCTCGCGATATTCGGCGGTGTTGATCAATTGAATCTTGGTTGGAACGGGCGGCGTCATGGTTTTCAGCGTAACACCCGGCACGGAGTTTAAGAATCTTTACGAAATCGCTAGAACTCCGGCTGCGGCACAAGCGTCGGATGAAGTGAGGAAAACGCGATGCAAAAGCCAATCATGATCGAAACCAAGGTTACCGGACGCGTTCATTGCCCCATCTGCACCCACACGGTTCCGGCCGAAATCGCCCTGAAAGGCAGACACATCCAGGTGGTCTCCGGACAGAAGTGCGGTCGCTGCGGCGCATCACTGGATGTGAGTCTGATCGTACAAGTTCCGCAAGCGGCGTAAGACTTCTAGTACCTGCAGCTCGGAAAAGAGGGTTGTGACCGGGCGCGCTTTTTGCGATAGTGTTATCAGGCTTAAATAAAAGGCTGGCGGCATGAAACGCAAAACACAACCCAAGCCAGAGACTATCGTGCCACCCGACATCCTGAAGATGGCCGAGCAGGCAACCCATGAAATTCTGGGTATCGCGAAGGCCGGAAAATGTTCGGTATGCGGTGGCGAGACATCGGAAAGCTCGAGCGAAGCGCTGTGTTGGGTGTGCCGGCGGCTGAAAATCAGCGCGTGGCGGGATGCCGAGCAGCAGATGCCGATGCAGGAATAGGCGTCGCCATCTAAGAGTTCGCTTCAATCGCCTGCGCCACGTCTTCCCACTCTTGCATCAGTCCCTCTAATTGTTCGCGGCCCGCTTCGAGGAGCGCGGAGACGCGTTGCGTCTCCCCGGCGTTGACGAAATTTCCGAGGGCTTGCTCGTGGTCCTGGATTTCCGCCTCCAGCTGTGCGACTTCCCGCTCAATCTCATGGCGCCGTTGCTCCAGCTTGCGGAGTTTGATGGGATTCAGGCGGCGCTCGGGTTCCCTGGCCGGTTGAGGCGCAGGGGAGGCGGTGACAGGCGCCGCCACTGGGCCGGCTTCGTCGAGCGTTGGTAGCGCGAAGGAACCGCCTCCGCTTTTTCGCCACAGGTAATCCTCGTAATTGCCCGGATATACAGTGATGCGGCCGTCGTCCACTTCGAATATCCTAGTAGCGAGCTTGTCGATGAAATAGCGATCGTGGGACACAAACACGACCGTGCCGGAGAATCCCTCCAGGGCGTGCAGCAAGACGTCCTTGGCGCGCATATCGAGGTGATTGGTGGGCTCATCGAGTAGCAGAAAATTAGACGGCATCAAGAGCATGCGGGCCAGGGCGTAACGGTTTCGCTCGCCGCCGGACAACACGCGAATGGTCTTGAAAACGTCATCCTCGCCAAAAAGGAACGATGCCAACACGCTGCGCAGTTCGGTGTTGCTGGCGCGGGGCGCCACGGTGCCGAGATCGTCGAGAAGACGGGCGGACGGGTCGAGTTCCTTATATTGATCCTGGGCGAAGTAGTCGGGCTGTGCGTTGTGACCCAACAGATATTCGCCGCCGGTGAGCGGCTCGGCCCCGGCCAGGATCTTGATGAGGGTAGACTTGCCGGCGCCGTTGACGCCCACCAGCGACACCCGGTCGCCGCGCTCGATCAGGAAATCGACATCGCCGAAGACACGATGATCGCCATAGCTCTTTGAAACCTTCTTGAATTCGGCCACGACGCGCCCGCTCGGGTTGGGTTGCGGGAAGCGGAAATGGATGGCCTTTTCCTCGGGCGGCAGATCGATGCGCTCGATGCGATCGAGTTCCTTGATGCGGCTCTGCACCTGCTTGGCCTTGGTGGCCTGGTAGCGAAAGCGGTTGATAAAGGTCTCGAGCTGGCGGATGCGATCCTGCTGGTTGTCGTAGGCGGCCTGAAGCTGGGCGCGCCGCTCGGTCTTCTGCTGTTCGTAGCGGGTGTATCCGCCCGTGTAGAAATGCAGGTTCTTGTTCCAGAGCTCGACGATGCGGCGCACCGTGACATCGAGGAAATAGCGATCGTGAGAGACCAGCACGAAGGCGTTCTGGTAATTGGCCAGGTAGTCTTCGAGCCAGTTGCGGGCTTCCAGATCGAGGTGGTTGGTGGGCTCGTCGAGCAACAGCAGGTTGGGCTTTTCAAGCAGCAGTTTGGCCAGGGCGATGCGCATCTGCCAGCCGCCGGAAAACTCTTCGGTACTGCGCTTCCAATCACGCTCGGGAAATCCCAAACCGCTCAAGACCGCGCCAACCTGGGCTTCCACGGAATAGCCATCGCGCGCGCGGAACTCGCTTTCGGCGCTGTGGAAACGGTCGGCCACCTGCTGGTATTCGGCCGAGTCCGGGTCGATTTCACCCATGCGGCGGGCCAATTCTTCCTGTTCCAGCTCGAGCGCCCGCAGATCGGCGAAAACCGTCATGCACTCGGCGAAAACGGTGCGGCCCGAGAGAGACAAACCTTCCTGGGGCAGATAGCCGATGGAGATGCCTTTTTGCGCCGACAGGGAGCCGGAGTCGAGGCCTTCAAAGCCGGCCAACACCTTGAGCAACGAGGACTTGCCCGTGCCATTGGCGCCCACGATGCCAACCTTCTCATTGGGTGTGACCAGCCAATCGACGTTCTCAAAAAGAACCTTGGGGCCGTACCGCTTGCCCGCCGCGGAAAGTTGGATCATGCGATGTGCCGAGGGATGAACTGAACCAGAAACCTCATTGTAGCGCCGGGTAAGGGGGGCGAACCGGAACGGGTTCGGAGACCGAGTTGGGGCACTCTCCACGCTTGGAAGCCGGAAGAGCCGCCCGCCAACGGGCCGGCAGTAGAACCGCACACTGTTCACTGGCTTCGGTGGCGCAGGCGGTTCCGCCTGCGGTGTGCGGTTTTTTTTCAGCCACACGGGCACGCGGTCCTGAGCTAACAGTTGACAGCTCCGTTTACATCTCTACCGTCAATCGCGTCACCGAAGCCGGCGGGAAGCTATGCACGATCGATCCACTCTTCACCTTCACTTCCACTTTCTTCGGTTCCACCGCATGCGGATTCTCGAACGAATTGTGGGCATGGGGATCGGCGTTCGCCAGCTCGATTCCGGCCACAGTCCGCGGCGTGCCGCCCCTCACTACGATCTCGCTCTCCACCGGCCGGTCCAGCGACGGGTTAGTGACGGTCACCGTTACGCGGCCGTTGGCCAGAGAAGCGGAGCTGCTCAAGCCGCGCAGGCGGGCCGCCGCGCCGTTGCGTTGATAATGCACATCGGGCGCCGAGACCACGGTACGCAGGGATTGAGCGCCATGGTGCGGAGTGTACAAATCGAACACGTGGTAGGTCGGCGTCACGCAGAAGCGATCTTCGTGGGCCAGGAATAGCGCCTGCAGGTTGTTGACGAGTTGGGCCACGTTGGCCATGCCCACTTTATCGGCATTGCGGTTGAAGGTGTCGAGCGTCATGCCGGCCACTACGGCGTCGCGCATGGTGCTCTGCTGGCCCAGGAGGGCTTCGGCGAACGGCTCGGTGCCGGGCGCGTACCAGGCGCCCCACTCGTCAACTACGAGCTTGACGCGATGGTGCGGGTCGGCCTCGGCCATGGCGCCCCAGTGGGCGGCGATCAAGTCGCCCACCAGGTCGGCTTCGCGCAGGATTTCGTAATACTGCTCAGGTTCGAAGCGCAGGGCGTCGCCTTTACCGGCGGACCACTCGGTGGTGCGCCCGCCGCTCGCGTTCCAGGCGTAGTGGTGCATCGCCCAACCCCACATATTGCCCAAAGAGCCGGTTCTGGCGGCTTTGGAAAAGAAGCGGCGGGTCCAGTTGGTATCGCCGTCGCTCGGCCCGCTGCCCACCAGCGCCAGTTTCACACCGTAGTCCGGTACCCAGGCGGTGTAGCGGCCGAATTCGGCGGCGTAATCGTCGGGATCGAAATTGCCGCCGCAGCCCCAGGATTCGTTGCCGACCCCCCAGAAGCGCACGTTGAGCGGTGCGTTCTCGCCGTCGGCGGCACGCTGGGACGCCAGGGTATCCGCTTTGGCCGGCGAGTTACAGTATTCCACCCAACGCCAGAACTGTTCGGCCGGCAGGCTGCGCAGGTTGGCGGCGAAATAAGGCTGGGCGCCGGCCAGGCGGCAGAAGCGGGTGAACTCGATGGTGCCGAACTGGTTGGGATCGTAGCGGTTCGGCCCATCCTTGCGCGCGGCTTTCGGCCACTCGGCGGCGTCCACCCAGAAGTTGGTGCGGGTGGGACGCTTGTCGCGCGCGCCGGTGCCATCACGCCAATCGTACTGATCGGCGAAACAGCCGCCCGGCCACCGCACCACGCCCGGCTTCACGCGCGCGAACGCTTCTACCAGCGCCTTGCGCACGCCGTTCACGTTGGGGATGGCGGAGCCCTCGCCCACCCAGACGCCGTCATATACGACGCCGCCCAGGTTCTCCACGAAATGCCCGTAGATTTCAGGAGCGATGGCGCCGACCGGCTCATCCACCAGGACGTCGATGCGCGTTTCCGGCGCCTGCGCGGTCGAACGAAGGCACGCCGCTCCGGCGGCCGCTGCGCACTTCACAAAATCTCTGCGATGCATGGCGTGGTACATGGTAGCGCACTGAAAGCGGCGAGTGGTGAACGGTTGCGGCTCTCACTCCCGGCTTCGGGCACGGCTGGACGGTTATTCCGGAATAGGCACTATCCTTTTGTTATTCTTGTCTCCGCCGACCTGCTGGTCGAAACCGATCTGACGCCGGAAGAACAGCTCGATTATGTGGAAACCGTGCGCAGTTCCGCCCATTGGCCGGCGTGGGCGGCCAATAGTCGGCAGGCGGCTGACGCCGGCACCGCCCAGGTCCGCCGGCCGAATTTTGCCAACGTTCCGGCGCGAATCTCCGTCTTAAGGGTAATGTCCCGCATTCGCTTCGCTCTACGCAGCCTGAGAAAGGCTCCGCTCTTCTGCCTGGCGGTGGTTCTGTCCCTGGGGTTGGGAATCGGCGCCAATACGGCGGTTTTTTCCCTGCTACACCAGGTGGTGCTGGGCGCACTGCCCGTGCCCCGGCCGGATGAACTGGCGCTGTTGACGGCGCCTTCCGGATTCAGGACCGGCCACGTCTCCGCGAGTAATGCCGGCGGCGAAGACTTTGTATTCAACTACCAGATTTTCAGGGAGCTGGAGAAGCACCCCGTAGGCGTGGTGGGCGTTGCTGGGTTCTTTCCCGCATCCGCCATCCTGGCGCTGGGCAACCAGACGGTGTCGGGCTCGGCCATGCTGGTTTCGGGTGGGTACTTCCCGGTGCTGGGAGTGGAACCGCTGATCGGCAGGCTGCTCGCTCCGGCGGATGACGTCTCCGGCGCGGGAAACCCGGTAGCGGTGCTGGGTTACGGCTATTGGCACGACCGGCTGGGCGGCCGCGCGGAGGTACTCAACCAGCCCATCCGCGTCAATGGGCAGGTTTTCACCGTAGTCGGGGTGGCGCGAGAAGGCTTCAACGGAATCACCTTGGGGGATACACCGGACGTCTACCTGCCGCTGTCGTTCAAGCCGTTGATGACGCCGGGCTGGGACGGCACTAACCGGTTCGACGATTACTGGATCTACTGTTTCGCCCGCCTTCGCCCCGGCGTGACCCGTGCGCAGGCCGCCGCCGGACTTAACCAGACTTTTGCCGGACAAATGGAAGACTATGCGCGGCAAAAGCACGCCTGGTCGGCGTGGCGTCTGGAACGGATTCGCCGCACCCGGCTGAGCCTGGTGGATGGCCGGCAAGGGAACAGCTCGAGGCGGGAAGACGCGCGGGTGCCGCTGCTGATTCTGATGGGCGCCACCGTGCTGGTGCTGCTGATCGCGCTGGCCAACGCGGCCAATCTGCTGCTGGCGCGGTCGGCTGGCCGGCGCCGCGATTTGGCGATTCGGGCATCGCTGGGGGCCGGACGCGGGGAACTGATGGCGCAAATGCTGACGGAGGCCCTGCTGCTTTCGACCGCCGGAGGGATCGCCGGAATAGTGCTGGCAGGCGTGACGCAGAAACTGCTGCTGGTCGAGATCGACGGCGATTCTCCCACCCACTTCCTTTCCACCCGGCTGGAATGGCCGGTGCTGCTGTTCGGATTGGGCTTGGCCGTCCTCACCGGCCTCGCGTTCGGGCTTTATCCGGCCTGGCAGGCGTCGCGGGAAGGCCTGGCGGGGACCATGCAGGACGAGGGCGGGCGCGGCTCGGCCGGACGCGGCTCGGCGCGTGTGCGCCGCGCGCTCGTCTGCGCCCAGGTGGGGTTCTCCGCGGTGCTGCTCATTCCCACCGGGCTGCTGCTCCGGAGCTTAGTGAACATCCTTCACATCGATTTGGGTATCCGCACCGAAAACGTGATCTCTTTCAAGGTTGAGCCGCAATTGAACCGATACACCTGGGCGCAAAACCGCGCCTATCTGGGTCGGCTTGAAAACGACCTGGCGGCGATTCCGGGCGTGCGCAGTGTGGCCACATCCACCGTCCCGCTCCTGGCCGGCGACGACGAAGGCGGCAATCTGACGGTGGAAGGCTATTCGCGCGACCCTAACGCCGACACCGATTCGGACCGCAACGCCATCGGCGCCGGCTTTTTCGGCAAAATGGGTGTGCCGCTACTGGCGGGCCGCGAGTTTACCGATCGCGACAACCTTTCGGCACCTAAAGTGGCCATCGTGAACCAGGAATTCGTGCGCCATTTCTTCGGCGCCGCCAATCCGATCGGCAAGAAATTCGCCAAGGGCGGCGGCGACAAGGTGGTGCCCGATACCGAAATCGTGGGCGTGGTGAAGGACAGCCATTACGCGGCAGTGAAGGAGGACAAACCGCAGCGTATGTACTACACACCCTGGCAGCAGATGGAACAGCCGGGCTCGATGGCGTTTTATGTGCGCTCGGCGCTGCCCGCCGCCCAGATCGTTCCGTCGATCCGGCGTACGGTAGCCGCCATCGACCGCAATATCCCGCTCGGCAACCTGCGGACGTTGGACCAGCAAATCCGTAGGGACCTGACCAACGAGCGGCTGGTGCTCGACCTGGCGGCGGTTTTCGCGGCGCTCGCAACGGGTCTCGCGATGCTTGGTCTGTACGGAGTGATGGCCTATAGCATTTCGCGGCGGACGCGGGAAATCGGCATCCGCATCGCCCTGGGCGCAGCCCCGGCCCGCATTCGGGGAATGGTGATGCGCGAGCTGGTACTGATTTTGGGGGTGGGGCTGGGAGGAGGAATTCCAGCCGCGTTTGCGCTCTCGCGCTATGTGAAGAGCCAGCTTTACGGGGTTGGCGCCTTCGATCCGGCGGTGGTCTCGGCCGCGGTCGCAGTGTTGACGCTGACCGCGGCCGCGGCCGCTTACCTGCCCGCCCGGCGCGCCGCCCGCGTCGATCCTCTGGAAGCCCTGCGGTGCGATTGAGGCGCCGGCCGGTTACGCGGTACGCGTCGACCGGAGATAGTGCCGGGCCAAGCCGCCGGAGATGGGACGGCGAAAAGCAGTTACCGTCAGGCCGAATGGCTCGGGTTCGACCGATCGCTGTATAATCTGCTTGGACGATAAGATGGGCATCCGAGGGCGAGCCAAACCGAAACCAACCGGATGGTGGTGTGACGGGTTGAAGCGGTCTTCGTCCCGCACCCGGCGGATTTCCTGCCCATCGGATGGCCGCGCCGTGGGGAGCGGAGTCTTGCGCGCGTGACTCATGGCGATACCTTCCATTTCCTGCTATCGGATCTGGCTGGGATTTCGGCCGGGTTTGCGCTGTTCTCGCTGCTAGCTTTCTTTCCCGGTTACGCGGTCGGATGGTTGACCAATGTGTTCGGCTTTCGCGCCCGCCTGGTGCCATTCCGCCTCGCCGCCAGCGTGCCGGTTTCGCTCGCTGTCGGCCCCGTCCTTTGCTATACCGTGGGGCGATGGCTTGGCTGGAATGCCGTTTGGTTCGTCTGTGCCGCCATTTTCGCCGCGGCCCTTTCGTCAGGCGCCTTGGGGCGTCAAGCCAAGCCTCTTGCCGGGTTCGACTTCCGGCGGATGTGGCCGTTCGCGGCCTTCGTCTTGCTGTGGATAACGATTGCTTTTCTATCGCTGGCCGACTTCCCCGTAGGCCGCCGCCTTTACTTCTCGATCATCGATTTCGACTATTCGGTCCGTATTGCCTTCACTCATTCCATCGGGGCGTTCGGCCTGCCCGCGCGGAATCCATTCTTCTTCCCTGGCCACGCCGCCGGTCTTCGCTACCACTATTTCTGGATGATTCCCTGCGCGCTGATTTACCGCCTTGGCGCGCCGCTGGTGGATGCCCGCCAGGCGTTTATTGCCGGCACGCTGTGGGTCGGCATCGGGCTCATCTCGCTGGTGCCGCTCTACCTGCGGCTGTTCGGCTCGGCCGCCGCCGGTCTTGCCCGCCGCAGCCGGATCGGGATCGTGCTGCTGGCTGTCACCGGTCTCGATATCGTACCCGCGCTCGCGATGGTGTGGCTGATGCGAGCCGGTATCGTTGCCGGAATGTCCCCGTCCGTAGAGTGGTGGAACGAGCAGGTGGACGGCTTGCTTTACACCATGCTGTGGGAGCCGCACTATATCTGCTCGCTGATTGCCTGTCTCACCGGATTCCTGATGGTATGGGATATTCCGCCCCAATCGTCACGCCAGCGGCACATCGTGTCCGGCTTGATCGCCGGAACGGCCTTTGCCAGCGCCGCTGGTTGTGGCATTTATGTCGCCATGGTGTTCGCCGTTTTCCTGGGGCTGTGGCTGGTGGTGGCGGCGGTTCGCGAACAATGGCGGCAAGCGGGAGCGCTGGCTGTGGCGGGCGTGGCCGCGGTGGCTTGGATCCGGCCATTTCTGGCCAGCCTGGCGGATTCCTTCTCCCATGGCTCCGCGTCTTCCCATGCCGCCGCGCCGCACCTGTTCGAATTGAACATCCGTGCATTCGTGCCCGCTGAGTTGGCCCTCCGGTTTTTCGGGTTGGACCGGCCATGGCAGCGTTATGCCGCCGACCTGCTGTTCCTGCCGCTCAACTACTTTCTGGAACTGGGCGTCTTCTTCGTGGCGGCCGCCATCGCCTGGGCCCGTTTTCGAAAGCGGAACCGGCCGGCCACGCCGGCGGAGCTGGCCGGGATCCTGATGGCGGCCACCAGTATACTGATCTGCACCTTCGTGAAGTCCAGCATCATCGCCAACAACGATCTGGCCTGGCGCGGGTTTCTGCCCGCCCAGTTCATGCTGCTGTTATGTGCCGCGAACGTGCTGTCGGAGCGCGCGTCGCGCGGCAGGTTGCTGCGCCTGACGCTCGTCCTGGGCGTCGCCGGCGTGGTCTACGATCTGGCGATCCTGCGGTTCTATCCACTGTTGTCGGATATGGGCAAGGTCCCGAGGATAGGCTGGCTTGCGGACGACCGGCTTCTCGGGCGGCGCACCGCGGCCAATCGCGAAGCTCTGGAGTGGCTCCGCGCCCGGACCCCCGAGACCGCCGTCACCCAGCCGAACCCGGCGCCACCCGTCCAGGACACTTTCTCCGGCGCATACGGACACCGCCAGGCGGCCGCCGTCGGTGGCGGCTGCGGAGCCACGTTTGGCGGCGATCCACGGGAGTGTGCCCCCCTAGACCTGGCCCTTTCCAGCCTGTTCGCCGGAGGCGGAGCAGAGGCGTTGGAGTCCGATTGCCGGACCCTGCCGATCGACTTCGTTGTCGCCAGGGATACCGATGCGGCCTGGCAGGACCGCGCCAGTTGGGTCTGGACGGGCACCCCCATTTTCCATAACGACTTCGTCCGCCTGTTCGCCTGCCATCCGCGGTAACCATGGTCCGTATACTTTAGATAACTCAGCCAGTTAACCCTCCGGGGTATAGTCTCGCGCGCCTTCGCGCCGGATAATACTTGCGAGGAAACTTGCATGAAAGTGGTAGTGCTGTGCGGCGGTCTCGGTACACGCCTGCGCGAAGAGACGGAATTCCGGCCGAAGCCGCTGGTGGAGGTCGGCGGCCGGCCGATTCTCTGGCACATCATGAAGACTTACGCGCATTACGGATTTCGGGAATTCGTGCTCTGCCTCGGGTACCGCGGCAACATGATCAAGGACTATTTCCTGAATTACGAGGCGATGAATAACGACTTCACCATCTGTCTCGGCCGGAAGTCCCATATCGATTTCAACGGTTGCCACGAGGAGCAGAACTTCCAGGTGACCCTGGCGGACACCGGTCTGGACTCGCAGACCGGCGGGCGCATCGGGCGAATTCGGCGGTATATCGAGGACGACACCTTTCTGGTCACTTACGGCGACGGGCTGACCGACGCCAATATCGCCGCCATGGTCGAGTTTCACCG
>JBEKZL010000017.1:0-73038 GCA_049509915.1 Bryobacteraceae bacterium
CTAGCGGGAGTTTACTGGAAAGGCCAGAGCAAGGATGTAAGCCATTGTTTCTTTAGCCGGTTAAGAGTTTGCAGCCGTATTACCCACGCGGGGTAATACGGAGATGGTCCAGCCCCAGCGTCTTCGCCAGTTCCTGCTGTGGCAGTGTTTGTCGGGAGAGCACCGTGGCGACTCGATTTGGTCCCTTGTCGCCCTGTGGAGGGTAGAGGAGGACAAATTCCTGGATCTGGCGCAACTCTTCCAGCAATCCCTCCATCGAGATGCCCGCCCACGCCGCCTGGGCTTGGCGGTGCACGTATTGCAGCAGCGAGATGCCCAGCATGCAATAGAAAGCGTGCACCCGGATCTTGCTGTCGGTCCAATGATGCGTAGGACCCCAGCCCAGCCACTCCCCATCCTTGAGCCCGCGAAAGACCTGCTCGACCTGCTGCTGTCCAGAGTACGCGGCGGCCACCTGTTCGGCGCTCCAGTCCATGCGATTGGTCAACAACACCGTTCGGCCCAGCCGGTGAGCCATCAGGTGTAACCAGGCAGCGTGATCGAAATCGAATTGCAGATGCCAGTGTCGGTCCTGCAATTCCAACTGATAGTGGATCAGGTCAGCCATGAATTGCGGCGACAACCAACGCTGGATCTTCTTGCGAATCTGAGTTTCAGTCCAACGCGCCTTAGGTTTGCTCAAGTCTATCGACAGACGCCGCAGATACTGCAGGACCTTGCTAACGCCAGTCGTCACACTATGCAGTTGCTCGCCCAAGAAAGAAGCCGAATACTTTACGACGCAGAGATACTCTTTGCCGTGCACCAGCATCCTTTCCCCAGCGGCATGCACGCCGGGCTGATCGCTGCTACAGGCGGGAAGCTGTTCCACCGCTCGCTCCCGCAACTCCGCGGGGGCTTGGTTCCAAGGGAGGGCCGCGATCCAACCGACCTGCGCTTCCTCCAACTCCGCTGTATTGGCTAACGCCGCCGAGCCTTTGTCAAATACTAAAGTGACTGTGTCCCTTCCGATCTGGTTCTGATCCAGCATGCCCAGCATGCGGGCCAAGGCAACCGAGAACTCTTCCACATCCGGCGTGTCGCCGGCATAGACGTGGTGACACAAACTTAGACCATGTTCACCATCCAACACGTAGCTCAGGCCCACTTGGCGTAAGTTATGCCGACCCTGTTTGTTGTGGCCGCGCTGCGCCAGGTGGTTCTGCGTGTTGGTACTGGCGATGTAAGTGTAAAAGTTGGTGGTGTCGTAGGCCAACAAGCGGCGGCTGACCAGTTGCTTCTGCTTCCATAGGCCGAGCAAATGCAGTTGCGCCTGATCCAACTCATCGTTAGTCCTAGCGGCCGGATGCTCCGGGGCCAGGCGATCGAAGCAGTCCCAGAAGGCTTGCGAAGTAAAACGTTCCGCAGGGAAGCCCCAGAGCGGTTGCAGCACGGTTCGGTCATACCAATCGGCCACCTCGGTTTTCGGGCCCGGCTGGCAGATGCGGTGAATGGCGGCCAGAAGCAGGTAATGGGCGGCCGAGGGTCCGGATCGAGGCTCGGGCCAGAGTTGCTGAAGCAGTTGGAAGACGCCGGTTTGCTGAGCGGCCAACCACAAGGCGCCGGGCAGACCGAAATCGCGCATGGTGGCGGCCAACGGAATCGGAGCAGTGCGATCGCGAACCAAGGCGGCAACCTTTTCGGCGGAGCCGAGGTAGCTCTGATGGACGATGCGGGGCTGCCCGTCGACGCGGGCGCTCTCGACGACGTAGTAGTAAAGCTGGTTGCCCTTTTTCTTGGAGATGAGGCTCGCCATATAGGGTAATACCATTATACGGCTACATGGCTAGCATTGCAACAGGGTTGACAGAACAAACATACAAACAGGTCTCAAATAGGGTAATACGGCGACGGAATCGGAAAAACCCCAGCCAAGTCGCGGCTTTTCAGTGTGTTATCTGGCGGTGCGACCTACGAAATCTGGCGCTGGCAGTAAACTCCCGCTAGCGAACACTTTTTTCGACCATTCCTGCGACCGGCCGGCTGCTACGAGAGATTCGTGCGGGCGCGGCGAAGTCCCTTACATCGTTTCTGCTCACACGCCTGCCGGCGCGCGCTGGAGCGCGTCGTAGAACGGGAGCGGCGCTGGGAACGGTGCACAAATAAACGCGCACGCTGGCCGGCAGGTGCATCATCGGTTCGCTTGCCCCTGTTGCCGGAGCACACCCAGTACCAGCCGCCGAGTGGCGGCGTCGGCTGGGATCCGGAGCTTCTCGGCGCTGCCGAGAACCAGTTCCAACTGCGTCTGGGCCTGGCGTGGAAGAGGTGTTTCGGCGGTTGGCGTTGCCGTCGTCTCTACCAACGCGAGCCGAATCCATGGTTCCGCAGCACAGCGGAGCTGCCGCCGCCGCCAGTAGAACGAATGCTCCCTCAGCTTATGCTCGCGGCAAGACGCGCGCACTGTTTGGCCGCAGTTCTCCTGCTGCGCGACTCGTTGGCTCCAAAGCTCTCGCTTGCTCACTCCTCCACTTTGCGGCGGAATTTCGGTTTTCGCCAGAGGGTTCATGTGATGCTTACCAATATCGGGAGTGTTCCGCAACGCGTGATCGCCGCCTGCGCTCCGCCAACCTAACCAGCCCTGCTCATCGGTGCGACGTTCAAGATGTGCGTTCCCTCATCGTGATTCTGCCGGGCTGCCGGGTCTGGCGCTGCCGACTTCCCGGGGCATCACGTCCTGTGGGCAAAACCGAAGCGTTGGCGGCCGGTCAGCATACTTACAACGAACTGCTGCGCATCATGCTGGCGCGCTACTGCGGACCGGCCGTTCCGGGGCTGGGTGTGACCGCGTTGATCGCCGGGGTACGCTCGGCTACCCGATCCGCGACAACATCGACAGTTGATTTGTGCGGCGGATGATCTCAGCGCGGTCCATCTGGCGGTACTCGTCGGGCAGCAGGCTCTTGCTGGTGCACTCCAGGACGGCAGCGAGGGTTTGCAACTCGATCTCGGTGGGGTAGGAAGGCGGAATGAAATCCTCGATCGCGGTGGTGAGGTCTTCGGCCTTGAGACCGGCCTGATTTTCGAGCACATTTATCATACGGGCGCGGGTGAGAATCGCCTCCACGTCGGCGCCGGAAAGGCCGGCGGCGTGTTTGAGGAAGACTGCCTCGGTCTCGGGCGACGCCAGGGTGACGCCGGTCTTTCTCAGCACGGCGTGCAGCATGGCCAGCCGTTCCTCGTCGCTGTGGGGGTAGAAAAGGGCGATGTGCTCTTCGGCGCGGCCCTGCCGTTTCAGATCGACCGGAAGCAGGTCGGGGCGGCAGGTGAGCAGGAACCAGATCACCTTCCCACGCAGTTCGGTATTGCCCATGAACTGGGCGATCTGGGCAAAGACGCGGCTGGAGACGCCGCTCTCGCCGGAGCTGGAGCGGTTGCCGAGCTGGGCGTCGGCTTCGTCCACTATGACGGCAATCGGGCTCATGGCCTTCAGCAGGTTCAGAATGCGCTCCAGGTTGCCCTCGGTGACGCCTTGCCACATGCTGCGGAAGTTCTGAAGGGTGACGGCGGGGATGCCGATTTCACCGGCAAAACAGGTGGTGAGGAAGGTCTTACCCGTGCCCACCGGCCCGCAGATCACGTAGCCCATGGGAACCACGTCGGTGCCGCCAGCGCGGACGGCGCGGGCGACGTCATAAAGTTTCTTCTTGGCCGATTCGTGGCCGGCCACAATGGAGAGGTCGAACCGGCTCTGGACGAATTCCAGCAGGCCGCCGGCTTCGGCTTCGATCATATCCTTCTTGCGCCGCACCAGGAACTGAATGGTCAGGGCACGCTGATTTTCCACCGCATCCGATATCAGGCTCCGCAATTGCACCCGCTTGAGACCGGCGGTCAGAGTGGCGAGCGCGTCCACGGTGACGTCGGAACCATCGGGCAACGGCGCTGGGCCCAGAGTCCGGTGTTTCTCGAAGCCGACGTGACGTTCTGCCTGATCGCCGAGAACCGCATCGAGCTCAACCAGAGCCTGGTGCAGAATCCCGGCGTCTTCGGCAGGCATGCCAGAACTGTCGCCGGCAGGGGCGACGGTCTCGGCAAAATCCACCACCAAGGCGATTTTCTTCTTATCCAGGATGCGCAGACGCAGGTAATTGTCGAGGATATTGAGGACGCCATCGGGGTTGCGCGGCAGACCATTGGCGAAACTGGTCCCATGAAAGCTGTCGTAGCCGGCGAGGGCGCTTTGGAAATCGGATTTCATCACTGGGGTGGAGAAGGTCAGGCCGCCGCCGCGATCGTAGAAGAGCACCAGGTCGCGCGCGCCGAAAAGGGCGTCGCGGAGAAACTGTTGCAAGGGAACGAACTGGGTGGGCTGGCCGCGTTTCCAGGCGGCCAGGTCGCGCACGTTGCCGTGCAGCACGAACATGGAGGTGACGCCCGAGTAGTATTTCTCGGAGAGCTCCGCGGCCCAGGTGGGCAGGGCTTGGCGGGGATCGGAAGCGCCTGTCATTTCAGTTGCGAATCCGTCCGCCGAAGGTCTTGCCCGTGGATCCGGGACCGCCGGTGAAATCCGGCATGTCCAGCGGAGAGATATCGAAAATCGACTCCACCTCGCGAACGGTCTCCTCGGTCTGTTCCACGTCCTTGACCAGGCTGTCGAGATGTTCGCTGATCTGTTGCGGATCGTGCATCGTAATGGATTGGTCGCGGATCAACTGGAGCACGTCTTCAATGGCGGCGCACTGAGCGTCCACGACCTGGCAGTTTTCCTTGATCTTGTCGAATTTTTCCAGACGCTTGTTGAGGATCTCGGTGCGCTTGCGATTGATCTCCTGGACTTTGGCCGGTTCCCGCTCCAGGTCGGCCTGGATTCCGGCGGCCTCCTTGCGGATGAGATCGGAATTGGTGGTGGCCAAATACTGGCGGTGGTGGAGGGCGGAGTTGAGCAGCCGCACGTAGGATTGCGACAGGCCATCCAGCTTCGATTCCATCTGTTCGGCGAACATCTGCGAGGTGCTGGTGAGGCGCTTATAGTTTTCGCGGATGCCGCGGCAGATGGCGTCGAGGCGGGCATAACGGGCGCGCATGTCGGGCGGCAACTCGGCGAACAGATCGCTTAGTCGTCTTTCCTGCTGGCGCTTTTGCTCGGCATACTTCCAGGACCGCACCAAGCATTGGAAGCGGGCCATCTGCGGCACCGCGGCCAGATAGATCAGTTCCAGACCCGAAGCCAGGATCAGGGGCAGGGCCGATGCCGAGATGGCGGCGAATGCCACGGCCCCGGCCAGAACGATCAGGTTGTACTGCCACTTGAAGGCGGCCTTGACGTAGCCGATATCGCCGATGCCGTTAGCCTCGTCGCGGGATTTAGGATCGGGCATCATTTTTACCTGATTGTACAAAGCGGCGCGTTACAAGGATGGAAACACGCTCCGGATTTCCCGTACCAGTTCCATGAATTCCTTGGTCTCGGAGAGCCCTTCCCGTCACGCCAGGCCCATTTCCGCCAGGTTGTAGGTCTTCTTCAGCCTGGCGCCGGGGACGATGGCTCCATGCAGGTCGCGCTCGCGGCCCAACAGCCAGATGGTATCCGCCACCGTAACCGCGGCGGGGATATCGTGGGTCACCACCACCACCGTGTTCAATTCGTCGCTGTTCGCCACCTCCACAATCATCTTCGATACCTGCTCGACCGCGATCAGGACCAGGCCGGAAAACGGTTCGTCCATGAGCACGAAATGCTCGCTGCACAGGAACTGCTGGGCTACGGCAACGCGCTGGCGCTGGCCGCCCGAAAGCTGGCAGGGGTACAGATCGGCGCGATCTTCCAGACAGAAGCGCTGCAGATAGGCCGCCGCCTTTTCGCATGCCTTGGCTCGGCCAAGTCCGAAAGCCCGCGCCGCTAGTTCGAGATTGCCCGCCACCGTACGGTGCTCGAATAGCGGATAGTTCTGCGCCACCACGCCCACCATGCCGCGCTGTACCGGTTGACACTTTTCGCCGATCAGCACCTGGCCCGCATTGGGCCCGTCAATGCCGCTCAAGATGCGGAACAGCCGCGTCTTGCCAATGCCGGAAGGCCCCAGCAATCCCACGATCTGGCCGGTAACATATCCCGGCCGATAGATGTCGCGAATCTCCAGATCGAGATCGCGCAGAATCACGTTCTTGCCCAGCGTCAAAGAAATGCCGCTGGCTTTAAGAATCGTGCCGCGATATTCGCAGTTCACTGTCGCTCCAGAGTTAGGGCCGAATACGGACACAACAGCCGCTTGGCGATGCCGATGCCGTAGTCCTGGGTCATGCCCACGGCCAGAATCAGGATCTGAATGGCGAATACTTCGGCCAGGCGGAAGTGTTTGTTCTGGTTGAGCAGCATGGCGCCGACACCGCCTTCGGAGCGCGAGATACTCTCCACCATGGTGAGCATCATCCAGCCCATGGCGGCGTTCTGTCGAAGCACTTCGATGGCCTGGTCGGCGGTTCCCAATACCATCACTTCCCAAACCACCTGCCACTCGCCCATGCGCAGGCTGCGCGCGTAGTCGAACTTCTCTCTGGGGATCGCAGCCACAACCGAGGCCATCGACGTGACGAAGAAGACCGTCATGCCGAAAACCAGCAGCGAAATCTTCAGCGGATGCCCGCCGCCGAAGATCAGCGTGAATAGAAAGGTCAAGCCCGTAAGCCCGATGAATCGACCTTTACTGATCGCGGTGACCACCGGCCGGCAGGCGGGCAGAACGGTGAGGTACGCGAGTGCCAGCGAGATGGCTGCCGTGATGGCCAGCGCCTGCAGATTCGCCGTGAAACTGACCCACAACTCCCGCCCCAGCCCTTGGTTCATCCACAGCGAGCCGAGGGCGCGAACCACCTCGTCGGGCCGCGGCACGACTTCCCACGGCGATCGCCACCAGACCAGCAGCGCGATTGCCGCTTCGGCAGCGATCAAGATCTGAAGCGCCGTGGCGGACACTACCCGGTTGGGCAGAAAGGCGTTTCGGATTTGAACTGCCAGGGGCTTAGAATCCGCGCCGCTCATCGTGAACCCGTGGTGCCTAGTACTATATCGACGCGGCGATTCTGCGCCCGACCCTCCGGCGTCGAGTTCGGCGCCACCGGGTTGGTGGAACCGTGCGCGAAGACGCGCACGCGGCCCGCCGGGAAGTTGTTGGCGTGCTGCGACCGTGTCGTTGTTGGCCTGGATGCGGGACCGGTGTTCCGCCACCACGCGATCCAGTTCCGTCTGAATCTGTTGATTCTCCTGTCCCTTCTGCGATTCGAGCTGGTTCAGGGACTGTTCCTGCAGGCGTTCGAAAGTGTCCAGCGCCTGGTCGCGCTTCATCGCGTCGTTGATGACGTCCTGAAGCGGTGCGCCCACGGCGTCCAGGGTCACCAGCACGGAACTGCGCTTCACCTCGCGCGGCAGGTTGCGGATGTGCTCGCTGTGGAGCATGTCGGCCACCTTCTGGATGGTGAAGCCGTGAGCCGGGGGTTGGATTTCAGCGGCCTGATAGATCTAGGCGAAAGAAGTCGGGTCGTTGACCGGCGCGGTGAACGCCGGCGGAGGGCCCACGCTGCGCTCGATATCGGCAACGGCCTGCGCAGCACTGGATGTGGGAGGAGTCGCTCCCTCACTATCCTCGGTATGGCTGGCCGATTCGTCCACCGAGACGAAGACGTTATACCACTTCTTGCTCATGCGATCTCCAGTGACCCTAGGGAAGGGTAATTCAATTGCCAAGTGGAGGTCAAGGGAGGGGTCCAGATCCGGAACTCGGATTGGCCCAGGCGGAATCCGCTCAGATGACGATGCGGTTACCGCGGTACACCTCTGGCGGGGATCCGCGTGTCGTGGATTTTGACTCCGGGATAGGGGACCGAACCGATGGTGGGGGCAGGGCCAGTCGTTGCAGCCGGGGAAAATCCACGTGCACGTTGAGGCACTCTGCCTGGAAACCGGCAAAGTGGGTCGTGATCGTCTGGAAGCGTTTTCGCAGCGTCCCGATCATCGAGTCCTTTCTTCAGGCCGAAGTCGCGCAGGTTGTTGGAGCAGAGTTCGTTGCGCAGGTAGCGGGAGAAAGTTTGAGAAAGGCGTTGTTCCAGTAGGCGCGAAAAACGTGATGGCCATGCTCGATCTGGTCGATGACCGTGGCCAGTTTGCCGCGCAGGCGCTGCTGCAGGCGGACGCCGAAGATTTCGCTGATCCGGTTGGCTGTTAGCCGCCAAAGGCCGATCTCGCAGCTTCGCTCGAAGATCTTGTGGATAGGGAAGACACCACGCACGGCCGGGGGAGCGGCCGTCGTAAGGGTGGCCCGCGCTCCCTCAGGCGCGGTGAGAGCATTGGCTGGCAGGGGAACCGCCTGCCCCACCCAAAAAATCGCGGCTCGGGCTCGCGCATTTCCCAGTGGTTGTACGCGATGCGCACGCCATAAAACGGACAGCCACAATATTCGGAACCGCAATTCGTCTACAAGAGTAGATGGAAGAAGTGCTGAGGATTCCACCTTTGACTGCAGAGCAGAACCGGCAGATTTCCGAGGCGGTTCGACGCGAGCAGGCGAGGCTCCGGAATTTTATCCGGAAACGGGTTGCCGACGCGGGCGATGCCGAGGACATTCTGCAGGATGTCTTCTACGAACTGGTGGAGGCCTACCGGCTGGTGCAGCCGGTGGATCACGTGGCGGCGTGGCTCTATCGCGTGGCGCGGAACCGGATCGTCGATTTCTTCCGAAGGAAACGGCCTGAGGCGCTAGGGGAAGGCCCGGCGGAGAGCGCGGGCGAGGAGGACTCGCTACGGTTGGAAGACTTGCTGCCGTCGCGGGAGGCGGGGCCGGACGCCGCATTCGCGCGGAGCGTGCTGCTCGAAGAGCTTAACGCCGCCATCGAGGAACTGCCGGAGGAGCAGCGGGCGGTGTTCGTGGCGCACGAGATCGAAGGGCTGAGCTTTAAGGAGCTGGCCGTGGAAACCGGCGTGGGCGTGAACACGCTGCTCTCGCGCAAGCACTATGCGGTCCTGTATCTGCGCCGGCGCCTGCAGGCTATTTACGACGAGTATAAGACCCCGTAGAGAGGAGAAACATGGAAAACAAACAGTTGCGAAGAGGATTCAGAATCAAGAACCGCGGATTGAGATTCGCGGCGATGGCGGCGATGGGCCTGGTAGCGCTAACCGTATTCGGCTTTGTCGTGATGAGCCTGTGGAACTGGCTGGCGCCGGCGGTTTTCGGCGGGCGGATGGTGACGTTCTGGCAGGCGTTAGGGCTGCTGGTCCTGGCCCGGATTCTGTTTGGAGGCTGGCACGGGCAACCCGGCCACCGGATGCGCGGCCGGATGTTGGAGAAATGGGCGGAGATGACTCCGGAAGAACGGGAGCGGTTCCGCCAGGGGTTGGGCGGCACGTGCGAGCGAGCGAGACAAATGCCGCACGGCGGGACAACCTCAGTAAGCGGTGCCCAGTGAGACCTGCGGCGCACGAGCGTCGAGTCGAGACTCGGCGGGGCACACAGAAATGCGTGCGCCACCGTGGCAGCGGGGCGGGCTGAGAGTCCGCCCCGCGAAGGGGGCTATTGCAGTTCAGTCGGCACCGGGATGGTCACATTGCCGGTTGCAGCCCACTCGGTGCCGCGCGTGAGAGTCGTGACAAAGCCGGGCGAACTCATGGCGGCGGCGTCGTGGCCGAGGGCGGTGACGAACACGCGGCCGCTGCCGTAGTTCACGGTCCAGAGCACGGGCTGATTCAAACCGGGTCCGGTCACCGGCTGCTTCTCTCCCTGCTTGTAGAGCGAGTGATCGTCCCAGGCGGTGGCCAGCACGTGGAAGGCGCCCTCCGGCTGCCATTGCAGGTTGGCATACAGCTCGTCGTTGATTTCGGGGAAAGTCGCCTTCAACCCGCGCATGATGGGGTGACCGGTGTCTTTCACGGTGACGATGTAATCGTGGCGGGCGGAGTGGTGGCCGTGGTTGGGACGCCAGTTGCCGGCGGACAACTTTTCGTATTCGGTCCAGCCGTCGAAGGCCGCCAGGGCAAAATGATAGATCACCAACCCCTTGCCGCTACGTACGTAACTCAGCAGGGCGTTGTCGGCGCGCTCGCCCCAGCGCAATTCCGGTTTGCGCCCGTCGTAATAACTCAAGATCACCACGTCGTACGGAGCCAGGGTTTCCGGGCCGCTGCCGCGGAATTCTTCGGTCACTCTGACCTCGAACCGGCCGCTCGATTCGAGCAGCTTGCGCAGCACGGGGGTGGTGCCGCGCCAGTCGTGATTGTTCTGCCCGGTGACGATGAGGGCTTGTAATTTGGGCGGCGTCGCCGGCGTCTGCGGTAGGGCGCGCAAGCCGACTCCCACCAGCAGGACGCCGAGAACCAGGGCGTTTCGGAATGGATGTCTCATCACGGCTCGATTGTAGCTCCCCGCGGGTTGTGCGCGGACGAGGGCGCCCGCCCCACCAAGACTACGTGACCAGGGACCTGGCTACGCGGCCGGCGAGCTGGTCGAATGTCAGGATCTCGTAGAGAGAGGAGTCGCTCATCAGGCGCGCCACCAGGGCGGCGTGCATGGCGTGGCCGGCGCGTTCGGCGATGACGTGGCCGAGCAGGGGACGGCCCAGCAAGGCCAGGTCGCCGATCAGGTCGAGCGCCTTATGGCGGCAGCATTCGTCGTCGGCCCGCAAGCCGCCTTCATTCATGACGCCCTTGGAAGTGAAACAGACGGCGTTTTCGAGCGAGGCGCCGCGAATCAGCCCCATGTCGCGCATCTGGTTCAGATCGGCCTCCCAGCCGAAAGTGCGGGCAAAGGCGATCTGGCTGGCAAAGCGTTCCGGGGTCAATTCCAATTCGATGGTGTGCCGGCCGACCGGGCGCGGATAGTCGGTTTCGCACGTCAGGCGGAAGCTGTCGGCGGGCAGGATGCTGATGCGCTTGCCTTTGTCCTCCACCGTCACCGGCCGGCGCACGCGCAGGTAGCGGCGGCCGCGGCGGGACTGGCGGATGCCGGCTTCCTCGATCAGCTTCACAAACGGCAAACCGCTGCCGTCCAGGATGGGCACTTCCAGGTTGTCGATTTCCACGTAAGCGTTATCCACGCCCATGGCGTAGAACACGCTGAGCAGGTGCTCCGTGGTGGAGATGAGGACGCCCTGACGCATCAGGCTGGTGGCGTAGCTGACCCGCGCGACGTGGCGCCAACTGGCCGGGACCTGGAACCGATCTAGATCGGTACGGACGAAAACAATGCCGCTCGCCGCCGGCGCCGGCAAGATTCGAATCTTGACCGGAACTCCGCTGTGCAAGCCCACGCCGGAAGCTTCGGCGGGGCGCTGAATAGTAGTCTCAAAACGCAACACGGTCCTCTGAAACCCTTAGTTTAAGACATTTCCACAATAGATGGTGCAACTTTCTGAATTGAAAGAATTTGGAACTTTGCGAGTGTGGCAAAAAGGCGACACTCTTAGCCCTGGGCCGTGTCAATCGCGCACCACGTACCGTTACGTCTGCCGTTTCACAGTGGCCTGGTTAGGATTCGTGGCATGATTAATCTAAGGTGCGGGCCCGACGATTCTCCCTGGTGGCCGGATGGCTGGCCGCCGCATTACTGGCGGAAGTGGCGTCCGCGCCGGCACAGCCGCAATTGCGTGAGCATCCCCGGCTGCCCCACATCGTTCCGGCAGGCCGGCGGGAAGCCTTGGTCGTGGGCAACTTGTTCATTCCCCAAACGTTGGCGCGTAAGAAGCGCATGGCCCTGTTGGTACATTTTCACGGCGCCGCGTGGGTAGCGGAGACTGCGGCCGCCAACGATGGGCGCTGGGCGGTGATTTCGGTCGAAACCGGAGAAGGCTCGGAGGCCTACGCGCAGCGGTTCTCCGACCGCCCGCTGTTCGGCAGAATGCTCGGCGAAGCCGCGCGCAAGACGGGCATCCGCTTCAGCCCGATCCTCCTGAGCGCCTGGAGCGCCGGGCATGGGGCCATCCGCGAGATTCTGCAAGTGTCGAACTATTACCGGATCGTAGACAAAGTGCTCTTAATCGACGGTCTACACACAGGATACGGCGGCAAACCGGCAGCAGCGGAATCGGCGCTGGAAGCCGACCACCTGGCCATTTTCCTGAAGTTCGCGCGCGATTCCGTGGCGGGGCGGAAAACCATGCTGATCACTCACTCGCAGATCGTACCGGGCACCTTTGCCAGCACCACCGAAACCGCGGACTGGCTGCTCGCCCATTTGCAATTGAGGCGGCGCCCGGTATCGAAACCGGGTCCGATGGGGATGCGGGAATTGAGCGAGGCACACGCCGGCAGGTTCCGCGTGATGGGCTACGCCGGCAACTCGGCCGAAGACCATGTGGATCAGTTTCAGAGCCTGCCCACGCTGGTGAAATTCTTGCGCTGAGGGCCCCGGCTGAGGTGCCGATCGAGCCGCCGGAATTTTGCCGCGCCCGCGCGGGGTGTCGTTGCATCATATACACATGCAACTCAGAGGTACCCTATTTTGCGCGGCGTTGTGTCTGGCCGCGTCCGCGGTATTCTGCCCGGCACAGAGCCCCCAATTGCCGCCTCCCTACGCTACCAAGGCTGTCAACAACGGCCCGAGAGTCATTCCCCAACCGGAGGGCGCCAAGCTCAGCGTACCGCCGGGTTTTCACGTGGAAGAATGGGCCGACGATTTCAACGTACCCCGGTCGATGATGCTGGGGCCGGACAATGAGATCCTGCTGGCCGATTCCGGCCGCCGCCCGGACCACTCCGGAATCGTCTACGTCCTGCAGGGCAAAGAGCGGAAAAAGCTGATCGAGAACCTGAACCAGCCCTACGGACTGGCGATGTTGAATGGCTACCTGTACGTGGGTGAGTGCGATTCGGTCAAACGCTATAAGTACGACGCCAAAGCGATGACTGCCGGAACCGGCGAGGAAGTGGTTTCGCTGGCGGGACAGGGCACGCATCACTGGACGCGCAGCCTGCTGTTCGACCGCGCCGGCAAGTATCTGTACGTGGGTGTGGGCTCCGCTTCCAATGTCGCCACCGGCGAGGACCCGCGCCGCGCCGCCATCAATCGCTACAGCGTGGATGGCTGGAAACACGAGATATTCGCGGCGGGCACGCGCAATCCCATCGGGATGCGCTGGTATCCCGGCACGGACACCCTTTGGGCCGCCGTGCAGGAGCGCGACGACCTGGGCGACGACCTGGTGCCGGACTTCTTCACCCACATTCAGCAAGGCGGCTTTTACGGCTGGCCTTACGCGTACATCGGGCCGCACGAAGATCCGAGGAATAAGGGACTGGCACCGGCCCTGGTTGCCAAGACGATTGTCCCCGACGTTCTGTTAGGCGCGCACGTCGCGGTGCTGGATTTTCTGTTCTATACCGGCAAGCAGTTCCCGGCCGAATATCAGGGCGGAGCGTTCCTTTGCTTCCACGGATCCTGGAACCGGTCCATGCGCGTCGGCCAATCGGTGGCATTCATCCCGTTCAAAAACGGCAAACCATCCGGCCCCATCACCGAGGTGGTGAAAGGCTGGATGATCGCCCCCGACCAGCGGTCCGTATGGGGACGGCCGGTGGGATTACTGCAATTGCCCGACGGCAGCCTGCTGATCTCAGAAGACGGCAATTCTAAGATCTACCATTTGACCTACACGGGAAGTTAGACGGTTGCGAGCGCTCTTACTGTTAGGCTGCGCGTGCGCCGCCCTGTGGGGTGCCACGCCTTTTCCGCATCGCCCGCACCTCGGGATGGGGATGAAGTGCGTCACCTGTCACCAATCTGCGCCTGCGAGCACGCAGGTTCAAGACAACCTCCTGCCTGCGAAAAGGATCTGTCTGAACTGCCACTCCGACGTCCAGATTCCGGCGCCGCCCACCACCAACCTCACCCATTTCAGCCACGCGCTGCACCTGAAAATGGGCGATGTGGCGCCGTTCCTGGCCGCCGCCATCGATCACAAGAATTACCTGGTGAGCCCCGGCGACCGCACGGAGTGGATCCGCCCGCGCCTGGGAACGCACGACCCATGCCAGGCCTGCCACCGTGGGCTGGCCGAGTCGGACCAGGTTACGCCCGCCGCGCTGCCTCAAATGGCCGACTGCCTGGTCTGCCATACCGCCATCGAAGCGCCTTTCTCCTGCTGGGACTGCCACGCGCAGGATGCCGATCTGCGGCCTCCCAATCACACCGAAATCCCGCATTTCATGGACGCCCACAGCTCCGGAAAAGTGCCGTTGGATAAGGCCACGTGCGCCGTCTGCCACGGCCGGAATTTCCGTTGCATGGGATGCCACTAGCGGACGCTACCGCGCTCTTTTGGCTCCGTAGGCGAATATGCTTACTATCAGCCGGTTACGCAATTATGGTGACGTAATAAGCAACCGCTCTGTCGAAGACGCGGGCCCAAGTTACTGATTAGACCGCGATTTTGGGCCGGCCACGAATATGCAAAACGGCAGCTGTGGCAGAAGGGAATCGGATTTGAAGCGCTCGACAATGGCGTGTTGAGTTGCGATGATCCCCACCGGCTGCAAGCCATCTGCGATGGGCTCAGCGCGGAGAAGATCGACGCCTTGTTGCGGAAGTGGCTACGGCTGTTGCCGCATCCCTATGAGACCAGAGATCGCAAAGCCGGCTACCGTTACCAGATTTCCATTCTCCAGGCAGAATTCTCACTGACCCAGGTGCTGGATCGGCCTGTGACCGGTCGCGTGTTCTTCGAAGAAGTCATCCGCGAGAACCTGGATATCGGCAGACCCAGTCAGGTGCAATTGATCTTTGACCGCCGCGTGAACAAGACCACGCCGGGCCGCTTCCGCACCCGAGTCATTACGGCGGGAGTGATCCCATCCCTCCATGTCGATTACAAAAACACTCGAATCAAGCAGTATCACAAGGAGGGTCGCGCGCTTCGTACCGAAACCACCATCAACAATACGCGCGACTTCGGTATCGGCAAACTGCTCCAGAACCTGCCCGCCCTGCGGCAGATCGGCTTTCAAGCCAACCGACGTCTGCTCGACGTCCAAAAGATTTCTCACGATTGCTCGATTGGCGAGGATGCCTTCGATCGGGTCGTGCGACCTGCCGAAGTCGATGGTCAACGAGCTTCGGCCTTGCGGTTCGGCGACAAACGCGTCCAAGCTTTGTTCAGCGTGCTGGTCGTCTTCAGTTTTCAACTTCGGGGATTTACCAACTCAGAAATGCGCGTCTTGCTGGCGCAACTGTTGGACTTCCATCCAGCCCATTATCCCGTCGGGAAACTGACGTATGACCTTCGCCGCCTCCGCCTCCACGGCATCATCGAGCGCATTCCGCACAGCCATCGCTATCAACTCACAGCAGACGGACTCCGCATTGCACTGTTCTTTTCCAGGACCTACGCCCGGTTGCTCCGCCCCAAACTCGCCGAGATCATGCCCGCAGCGCCGCCATGCCCATCAGCATTACGCGCCGCATTCGACCGCCTTGAATCGGAAATCGACGTCTGCTGCGAAAAGGAGAGGCTTGCTGCCTAAACTTGACGCATTCGAATTACAATTTCTTGGACAAGGACTCTAGCCGAGCTTTCGAATTGATGCACTAAGCAAACGGCTATTTCGCATGTCACGCCTCAGCTCTGCCCCAGCCTGTTGAACACGTGCCCGATATTGGTGTTCACGGCTGTCTGCATGGCGGCCTCATTGCCGCTCGGGAACAACAGGTCGCCGTAGCCATCGGCGGCGAGCGACTTGATCGAGGCCACCGGCATGCTCTTCTGGATCTCGCTGACGGACTTGCCGGCCTTCTTACCGCCTGCCACTCTGGTTGCCAGCTCCTCAATATAGTTGCGTTGGCTCATCAAGCGCTGCTTCCCATGCGCCACGGTGCCATGGCCGCCGGCCACGAAATCGAAATCCAGGCTCGCCACCGAATCCATGGTCTTCGGCCATTCCTTTGGGAAGCTATCGGCCATATACGGCAGCGCGCCCTGGATCATGTCTCCGGTTGCCACTACGCGCTTTTGCGGGCAGAACACCACCACGTCGCCGGCGGTGTGGGCGCGTCCGTGAAACTCCACGTGAAGGTCGTGAGCCTTGTCCCTAATTACATAGGTCTTGGCGAAAGTAACGGTGGGCAGCACGGGGGCGAAGTCCCGTATTTCGCGCTCGTAGGATTCCAACTGGCGAATCTGTTCGGCGAGTTGCGCCTTTTGCTCCGGCGAAGTGGCCGCGCTCAACTGCTGCCGCGCTTCATCGAGCAAGGCCGGGACATGCGGCGGGCTGGTGATATGGCCGTTCGGATCGAGCGATTCCCGCAAGCGGGCCTGGGAGAACTGCTGTTCCAGCTTCTTGGTAGCGTCGCTGGCGACCACCTTGAGGTCCTTGCCGAATGCGTCGCGATAGCCGGCATCGCCCTGAATGTGGTCCCAGTGGAAATGGGTATTCACCAGGTACCGCACCGGCTTCGGGGTGACCTGTTGCTTGATCTGCGCGATCATCGCCGCCGCGGCCGAAGGCTTCGAATGGGCATCCACCACAAGCACGTCGGCTGAATTGACAAAGATGGCGGCGTTGCAATTAATCAGCACCTGCGGCCGCGCGAAAGCGAAGTAGACTCCTTCGGCCACCTTCTGAATCTCAAACAGATCGGTGGGGACGCCGGCGGACATGGCCTGCGCCCAGGCGGCGCGGCGCAAGGCCAGGTCGAGAATCGAAGCGCCTGCCATCGAACCGAGAGCCAGGCGCCCGAAAAAGTCACGCCGCGAAACCGCGTGTTGGCACATTTCGAAAATTCTCCTTCCGTATCCGCATATCAGTATAGGACGGGAACGGGACTTCGCGCGTTGCTCTGTGCGATTCGTCCCGTTTGTTATAATCACGCCATGGTTCGGACGATGTTTCAGCCGGCCTTGCCAGCTCTGTTTCTTTTCTGCTCCATCGGCTCCGCATTTCAGGCCCCTTCCAGCGACGGTCCTTTGGATATAACGCCGCGCCCTAAGGCGCCCGCGTCAGCCACGCACCCAGACGCCCCCAGTGCGATTCGCGTGGATTCCTTCCTCGTCCTCATCCCCGCTCACGTGACCAACGAATTCGGCGCGATCATCGCGAACTTGACGGTGCACGATTTTCACATTACCGACGACAACGTTCCGCAGACGATTACCCATTTTTCCAGAGAGGATGCGCCCGCTTCGATTGGCCTTGTCTATGATTGCAGCGGCAGCATGCGCGGCAAGATGCACCGTTCCGCCGCTGCCGCGGAAGCCTTTTTCCGCACCGCCAATCCGGCGGATGAATTCTTTCTGGTGGAAGTCGGCGACCGGGCCAAACTGGCAGTGCCATTCTCCATTCGGACCGGCGATATTCTCAGCCGCATTTCAGCAACCAAGCCTTTCGGACGCACGGCCCTGCTCGACGCCCTCCAAGTGGCCATGACCCAAATGAAGAAAGCGCGCAATCTGCGTAGGGCTCTGGTCGTTCTTTCCGATGGCGGTGACAACCAGAGCCGCCACAATCTACGGCAAGTGAAGGCCGGGCTGCTTGAAGCGGACACGCAGGTTTATGCGATGGGCTTATTTAATGGGAGCGATCACAAGCTGACAAGGGAGGAGCGGCTCGGACCGGATTTACTTAGCGAACTCGCGGAACAGACCGGCGGGCGCCTCTATCCTGTAAGAAACCCGGACGAACTTTCGGCGATTAGTGCGCGTATCAGCGATGACGTGCGAACGCAATACGTGCTTGGGTATTCCCCTTTGAATGGCGCCCGCGATGGAAGGTATCATCGGGTAAAGGTAACGGTGAACTCGCCCGATTTGCGGGCTTACTACCGCTCCGGTTACTACGCCTTACAGTAAAGGGCTCCGAGAGCGCCAGGTAGAGGCAAGGGGGGCAGGTGGGGGCTGCCCCCTTCCACTTACCAGCGGAAACCGAAAGTCACGGGTAGATAATCCGTGTGGTAATTCGCGGTAATTCGGTTGTACTTGGCTTCGGCGAAGAACTTGCCGTGCCAAATCGAACCAAATGCAATTCCTGCGCCGGCATCGAAACCTGGCTTGTTCACGCTGTACGAACCGATAACCTGAGTTACCGGGACCGCAGCGGTAAAAAACCCAAAATATGGATCGTACCCGGATACGAAAGCCGCAGAAGGCTGGGTAAAATCAATGTACCTGTGATACAGTCCGCCGCCGCCGGTAACATAGACGTCGAAGTGCGACTTCGGCGTAAGGTGGACGATGGGATCCAGGGTTGCGGAAAAAACGTGTACTCCGCCCCCGGGAACGCCAATACTCTGTAGCGTGGTACCGTTGATCCCGAATGAGTTGTAGTTCAGATCGACGAGCGCCCCAACCCACGAGTTGAAATTGACTCCGGCGCCGGCGCCCACATTCCAACCGTCGTTGAGATTACGCCCGGTGTTGCCGAGGGGTGTGGTGAAGCCTCCGCCCACGTTGAATGCGAAATGAGACATCTCCTGCGCGCTTGAGAGATTCAGCGCCGCAAGACCAAAGCAAGTTGCGAGAATAAGCGTTTTCATTGAGTTAAATAACCTCCAGAGTATTGAGCTGCCCCTGAAAAGCTAGCTCTCGCCTTTACTTATGCAAGAACAACGCCTATGTTAGTAATCCTACGTTGGAGGCGCAGCACCTTCCACGCCGTAAAAACACTGTGGGGCAGCCCACGGTTCTTCGTGGCCTGCCCCATAATTAGCTGCTTTCGTCGAGCAGCCCTATAGGCGCGTGGTTTCCGTTGCCTGCGCGGCCTAAGCGCTCCGTTGCTGTTGGGCGATATGGCCCGCTTCGGAGTCCGCCTGTTTGTGCCCCTTTTCCGCCAATACTTCGATCAGCGTCCGATTGAACGCTGGAATATCGGCCGGCTTGCGGCTGGTTACCAGACCGCGGTCCACCACTACTTCGCTGTCCTGCCACGCGCCGCCGGCGTTGCGGATATCCGTTTTGAGTGATGGCCAGGATGTAAGTTTGCGGCCTCTAACTATGTCCGCTTCAACCAACATCCATGGCCCATGGCAAATCGCGGCAATAGGCTTGCCGGCCTCCGCGAATGCCTTCACAAACCGCACGGCTTGCGCGTCTGTGCGCAACCTATCCGGATTTGCCACGCCGCCCGGAAGCAAAAGGGCCTGATATTGAGAAGGAGAAACCGAACCCAGTTTTGCATCAACGGGGAACTTGTTGCCTTTCTCGTCGTGGTTCATGCCTTGAACCTCATTCTTTTCGAGCGCGATTAGGTCCACCTCCGCTCCCGCCTCTTCGAGCGCCTTTCGCGGCTCGGTCATCTCGACTTGCTCGAAGCCATCGGTAGCTAATATGGCGATGCGGTAACCCGCTAGTGCTTTTGACATGTTGTTCGCCCCTGGTTAAGACGCCGCCCTCCTGGACGATACTGTCCTGGCTTCGATATTGACCTGGCTATTTGCGATTTGGGTAAGTTTCTTATCGGCCGCCATTTCTTCGTCGAGAGTTTGCTTCAGCACCGCGGCGGCGCGCTCCTGCCCCATTTGTTGGGCATAAGTGCGCACGGTGCCATAGGCGGCAATCTCGTAGTGCTCCACGCGCTGGCATGCCGAAATGATGGCGGCATCGCGAACCTCCGGCTCGGCGTCCTTGCCCAGCATTTCCTCACCCTCTTCGAGTATGCCCTGCATGCCCTTGCATTTTTGTTTCTTGGGCTCCTCTCCGTGCATCTCGAATACCTCCTCGAGCCGCGACACATGGCCGCGTGTCTCTTCCAGATGGTGCTCCAGCGCGCGCCGCAGCTCGGCCGACGCCGCTTTCTCGATTACCTTGGGTAGTGCTTTGAAAATTTGATCTTCCGCGCTATACAGGTCCTTCAGTTCACTTAGATACAATTCATGAAGCGATTCGAATTTCATCGACAAATACCTCCAGCTCTAAGCTTGACGCGCAGCGTGGCGGCCTCGCAAGGGATAAGCCATTCCATTGGTGGTGGCAGTTACATTTGGGCAGAGTTAGTTCGATAAGATCGGCACGAATCCGGCGCCAGCTGTGAAAGTGGCCCTACTTAGTTGCAAAATCGGAGCTGGCTCCCGCTAGTTTCGAGGGCTTTCGCCAGTTGATTACAAACTGTCGTGAAACGATTACGTGAAACGAGCATTTCAGTCGGCGGCGAGGGCTGCTCCGCCTCCGCGGCTCCGGCTGGCGGGCTCGGTGGCTTTCCGCCGCCGAACACGCGGTGATGTGACCGGGTGATACAATGGCGCGCGATTATGTCGAACTACCTGGCGGTGGATCTGGGAGCCGAGAGTGGACGGGTGATGCTGGGTGAGCTGGCGGGCGGCCGGCTGACACTGGAAGAGGTGCGGCGTTTTCCGAACCAGCCGGTGGAACTGCCTTCCGGGTTCTATTGGGACGCCTTTCGCCTGTTTCACGAGATCGAAGAGGGGCTGAGTGTTGCCGGGCGCGAGCGCAAACTGGCCGTGGCCGGCATCGGCGTGGACACCTGGGGCGTGGATTTCGGGCTGGTGGCGGCCGATGGCGGGCTGATCGATTGCCCTCGCCATTACCGCGATGTGCGCACCATCGGGATTCCGGAGCGGCTGTTTGAAGCGGTGCCGAGGTGGGAGGTTTTTTCGCGCACCGGCATCCAGATCATGTCCATCAATTCGCTCTACCAGTTGTACGCGATGCGGCTGGCGGGGGCGGCCGCGCTGAACGATGCGGACCGCCTGCTGTTCATGCCAGACCTTTTCAACTACTGGCTCACGGGCGAGAAGCGCAGCGAAGTGACGATTGCGAGCACCTCGCAGTTCTATGACGCGCGAACGCGGCAGTTCGACGCCGAATTGCTCGACAAGCTGCGAATACCGGCGCGCATCCTGAGCGAACTGGTGGAACCGGGGCGCAGCGTGGGCAGGCTGCTGCCGCGGTTGGCCGTTTCGACGGGCCTGGGCCCGGTGACCGTCTACGCAACGGCGGCGCACGATACCGCCTCGGCGGTCGCGGCGGTACCGGCTCAGGGTGGGGGTGATTGGTGCTACATCAGCTCCGGAACGTGGTCGTTGATGGGCGTGGAGCTGGAGGCTCCGCTCATCGACGGGCGCTCCTACGAGCTGAACTATACCAACGAAGCCGGGGTGGAAGGGCGCACACGCCTGCTCAAGAATATCGCCGGGTTGTGGCTGCTGCAGGAATGCCGGCGAGCGTGGGCCGCCACCGGCGAGCGCTTCGGGTACGAAGATCTGGTCGAGATGGCCGAGAAAGCAGGTCCGGCCAAAGCCATTGTTAATCCCGACGACTTTCTGCAGCCGGGCGACATGCCCAACCGCATCGCAGATTGGTGCCGGGCCCGAGACATGGCCCCGCCCCAGACGCCCGGGGAATTCTGCCGCGTCATCCTGGAAAGTCTGGCGCATCGCTACCGCGATGTACTGGAAGGGCTGGAAAAGCTGACAGGCCGCCAGATTCGCACCATCCACATCGTGGGAGGCGGCAGCCGCAACGCGCTGCTCAATCGGCTGGTGGCGCAGGTGACGGGGCGGACCGTGGTGGCGGGACCGGTGGAAGCTACTGCGGCCGGCAACGTGCTAGTGCAGGCGATCGGCGCCGGCGAAGTCCGCAACCTGGAAGAGGCCCGCGCCATCGTGCGACGGTCGTTCGAGATCCGCACGTTTCAGTAAGTCCGCGCGAACGTTGCGGAATTGTCATCCTAGGAAAGACCATCCCGGAGATCTCCTGCCAAGCCTGCGGCGTACTACACCCGGGCGTTCGGGCCGTGGCTGGTGCGGCGGGCTTAACCAAAATAAACCAATGAGTTAACGCTAATGCTCGGGGATGTAAGCGTCGTGCAATGATGGCGCGCATAGAAATTTTCAATTGGACCGAATTGGTCCGCGGGCGTTAGGGTGGAACTATGACTGCCAATGCACTCGCCAAAGCGCCGGAAAGTCAAATCTCGATTCTGCACCGCATTAGCAACATTGTCAGCTCCCATCTGGGGCTCGACGAAATCCTCGGAGAAGTGATCGCCCTTACCCTGCAGGCTACCGCCTGCGATGCCTGTCTGGTTTACCTGCTGGACTGCGAGTCAGATGAGCGCGATCTGGTCCTGCGCGCTTCGCAACTGCCCCACAGCGCCGCGGTCGGCAGCCTGCGAATGAAGGCCGGAGAAGGCGTGACCGGCTGGGTAGCGGAAAACAAAACGCCGGTGGCGCTTACTTCGAAGGCTTACGACGATCCGCGATTCAAAGCCTTTCAAACGCTGGTGGAAGATACCTACGAAGCTCTGCTTTCGGTGCCGCTGATTTCGAGCGGCGAGGTGATCGGCGTGGTTAACGTACACCATCGCAGTGCTCACAAGCACACGCGCGACGAGTGCAACATGCTCGGCTTCATCGGAGAACAGCTCGGAAACGTGATCTCCCGTTCGCAACTCGCCCGGGCAAACGAAAGGCTGATGGAAGAGACCGCCGAAATGCGCCGCGAGTTGGAGACGCGCAAGCTGGTGGAGAGGGCCAAAGGTATTCTGCAATTGCGCTACGGGATCAGCGAGGAGGACGCCTACTTCCGTCTGCGCAACCAGAGCCGCCGCATGCGCCGGCCCATGAAGGAACTGGCCGAAGCGATTATCCTGTCCGAAGATCTCACCCGGCAACCGGGCGCCCAAGCCGCGCAAGCGGGCCGTGCGGGCCTGGAAATGAGCGCGTAACGAAGTTGTAGATGGCGGCCAGCGCCGCCGATCGACGGCCGCTGCCGGTGCAACCGGGAGCCCCGCGCCGAATCGTAACCAATCTGAACGAGACCGGCGGTGGGCCTTGGGTGACCCGCCGCCGGTCCCCGGCCGACTCCGCAAGTCTCTCTCTCCGCCCGAGAACACCAAGTCCCAAAGTAAGAAACGGCAGGAGCCTCCGCTCCTGTCCAAACCATCGATCGCTCTTGGAGGAACGATGCCTAAAAGAAGATACAGTCGCAGTGCATCCGTACCCCGGATGGCCGGGGTTGCGCTATTTCTGGCGCTTTCGTTGAACGGCTTTTCGCAGATACCCGACGAGCGGACGTTTGTCGTGGCGTTGCGATCCGATTCCGTCCCACCCGTCAACCAGATTACCGCCGAATTACTGGACCATAACCATCAAACCGTGGCGCAAGCTCCGCTCACGAGCGACGGCGAGTTCATGTTCAGAGGCGTAGCGTACGGCGAGTATTGGCTGGTGGTCACCGACGGCCGCGGCAATACGCTGAGCCAGACTCCGGTCTCGGTTACGGCAGGCGCGACGACTACGGAACTTCAGCTTGATCTGCCCAGGAACGAGCGGCCACCTTCGGGCGGTGTTTCAGTGTCCGACTTGCAAAAGCCGCCCGCTCGGGAGGCTGTGCGCGCAGCCGAAGCGGCAAGAAAGCAGAGCGCCGCGGGGCGCGACGACAAAGCGGCCACGCTGCTGGAGAAGGCGATTGGAGTGTCGCCCGATTTTGGCGGCGCCTACACCAATCTGACCGCTTCCTATATCCGACTGGGCAGAAACGATCAGGCGATCGCGACGGCAAAGCGAGCGATCGACCTTGCCATCCGCGTCACGGGCAAGCCGAATGCCGCCGACCTGTCTAACCTGGCCTGCGCGCAAATCCGCGAGAGGCGGTTCGCCGAAGCGGTTGTCAATGCCAGGCGCGCGGTCGAAATGGAGCCGGGTTCCGACAAGGCGCACCTGCTCTACGGCGACGCGCTGGCGGGCTCGGGCGGCGACTTGCGGGAGGCCGCGCAACACCTGGAAATCGCCGCCAAAACGCTCCCAAGCGCCCAGCCGATCCTGGATGCCGTGCGCCTCCAGTTGGCGCGATCGTCCATTATAGCGACCCGTTCCACCAAGCCGTAGGCAGCGAGGGGTGGGGGTCGGGTAGACGACGGTCCGGGCCGTCTGTCCAGCGGCCCGGCCAGGCTCGACAGACCACAAACGGAGGCTGCCCGTACCACCCGGCTCGCCGCGATTCGGGCGGCCCGCTGACGGTGCCATTCACGCTGTTGTACGATAAGGGATTACTGCATGAAGGCACTACTCGAATCGCTGACGCCGGGAGAGCGCGATTGGCAACTGGCACAAGCGATTGACGGCTCCCGCCTCCCGGCGCACATTGCCATCATCATGGACGGCAACGGCCGTTGGGCGGGGCGCAGGCTGCTGCCGCGCGTGGCCGGACACAAAGCGGGGGTGGGTCCGGTGCGCTCCACGGTGGAAACCTGCGCGCGCATGGGGATCAAGGCCCTCACCCTCTACGCATTCTCGGTGGAGAACTGGAAACGGCCGCGGCACGAAGTCGAAACTCTGTGGCGCCTGCTGCGCTATTACCTTAAGCAGGAGTTGGGGAACCTGCAAAAGAACGACATCCGGCTGCAGGCGATCGGGCGGCTGGATGCGTTGCCGGGGGAAGTGCGCCGCGAGCTGGAATCGGTGGTGGAAGCCACCTCGGCCAATAGAAGACTGCTGGTGAATCTGGCCATCAATTACGGCGGGCGCGCCGAGATCGTTGACGCGGTCAACTCGATTCTCGACGTGGCGCGCCTGGATGGCAGCATCGCCTCCCTCAAGCTGGACGAAGAACTGATCGCCGCCAACCTGTACACGGCCTGCTGCCCCGATCCCGACCTGTTGATCCGCACCTCCGGCGAAATGCGCCTCAGCAATTTCCTGTTGTGGCAAATTGCCTATGCCGAGCTGGTGGTGACCGAAACCTTGTGGCCGGATTTTACTCAAACCGATCTGTTGCAGGCCGTGCTGGAGTACCAGAAGCGCGACCGCCGTTATGGCGGATTGAGCCGCGACCCGCGTTCGAGCGTGGCCACTGGTGAAGACGCGTTGATGCCCGCGCTCGGCTCCTCATGAAGCGGGTTCTCACCGCGGCCGCGCTTATCCCCATCGTCGTCTATGTAGTGCTGCTGGCGAGCCCCTGGGTTCTGTGGGCGGTGGTGGCGGTGGCGGCGTTCCTCAGCTTTCGGGAATACCGCGAGATGATCCGGGGGGCGGGTTCGGGCGATCCCGGGCTGTTCGTCTACGGCGCCGGTCTGTGGTTGCTGGCGGCGGCGCTGCCGGGGGCGCCGTCGGGCGCGGGCGCACTGATAGTTGTGGTGGCGGCGATGCTTGCCATGGCTCTGGCGATGCGAACGGCCGACTTATCGCAGGCCCTCGGGCGCGCCTCGGCAAGCGTGCTGGGCCTGGTCTACATTTTCGGCTGCTGGAGCTACGCCATCCCGCTCCACCGGACCAACCGGCACTGGCTGATGTTCGCCCTGCTGGTTTGCTGGGCGGGCGATATGGGCGCGTATTATGTCGGCCGCGCCTTCGGCAGGCACCGGCTGGCGGAGCGCGTCAGCCCCAAGAAATCCTGGGAAGGGGCGGCGGCATCAGTGGCGACTTCGGTGCTGCTGGCGGGCGGATACCTGGCGTACTTCGTCCGCGGCATGGCCTGGTGGCACGTGGTGGCGCTCTCGGCGCTGGCCAACGTCGCCGGCCAAATCGGAGACCTGGCCGAATCCGCCATTAAGCGCGGCGTGGGCGTGAAGGACAGCGGCTCGCTGCTACCCGGCCACGGCGGCTTCCTGGACCGCGTGGACAGCACGCTGTTCGTGCTGCCGGTGGTGTGGGTGTACGTGGCGCTCGTGGCGGGGCGGTAAAGGGAAAACAGGGCTGCCAACAAGCAGAAAGTCGAGCGAAACCCGCCTGCTATGTTCTGGCCAATAGTCCACTTTGACATTCCATTTCCCTTCTCGCTTCTTCTGCTTACTCATGTTCCTATCGGCAGCGATCCCCGGAAACAGAAGGCCGGACTTCAAAGAAATCATTGGTGCCGCCATGTCTTGGTCCCCGAAACGGCCTTGAGTTGAGGTGGTCTGCCCCGCTCAGGGATGTTGGCGCTCTTCAGTTGGCCAGCACCACCCGCGTAATTCCCGGTTCGGGGTCCGCGGGGACGGCGGGGCGGATGCGGGCCACTACGGCCAGCGCGGCCAGGTAGAACAAGCCGCCCACGATCAGCGTCTGCACCAGTCCCAGATAGATGGAACAGACCAGTGCGGCCACCGAGCCAAGCACGCTGGAGGCGGCATTGAGCGACCATGCCCAGCGCACCGAAGGCGAGTGCCAACATTCCAACCGGTCGAGCCCCACCGGAAACGGCATGCCCATGGCGATGCCGAGCGGCGCGATCACGAGCACCGTGAGCGCGGCCTTCCACCCCAACGGCAGCCATACCAGCCCGCCCAACATTCCGCCCAGCGTCAGCGCCAGCAGCGCCGCCAGGATGGCGATGGCGCCCAGGGCTTTTGCCAGGCGGCTTTCGGCGCGGCCGATCAGCCGCCGGCTCAGGAAGCTGCCCACGCCGCTTGAAACCAGCATGGAGAAAATCACCACGGCCAGCGCGTAAGTCGGATGGCCGAGGAAAAGGACGAATTTCTGAATCAGCCCGACCTCGATCAGGATGTAACCGGCGCCGATGAACATGAAGTAAGTCAGAAAGGCCGGAACGCCGGGCTGGCGCGGCAGGCGGGTACCGAGCACCAGCGGCGGCAGCAGCAGGATCAGTAGTGTCGCCGCCAGGCTGACGGCCATGAGCGCGAACAGCAGCGGCACGGCCTCGTTAACGGCCTTGAAATCCTCGCTGGAGCGCGAGGCAGTGCGAAGGTAATGGACCAGGTCGCGCGGTTGCACGGTGTAGAAGAAGAAGGGGCGGTTATCGGTGACGGGGGTGATGTCGAAGCTGTAGGCGCGCTCGTACTCGTCGGGGCTGGCGGTGTGGAGCAGGTCGTAGAACTGATTCGGCATAGCGGCGTCGGGCATGTAGACGGGGCGGACGTGGCCGGCGGCGAACAGGCCGCGGGCACGGTCCAGATCAGCCGGCGCCACGGGACGGCGCGCGACGATGACAGTATCGAGCGCGCCCCAGCCGGCGGTCGAACCCTCGCGGGCCACGATCAGGTTGCGCCAGGCCTGGCGCTCGCCGATCTGGGAGAGCGCTTCGCGGGCCAGGCCGACCAGGCGCAGGGATTCGCGCGGCGGATCGAAACCCCAACGCGTAAACGCCACCACCCCATCCGGCGTGAGGTGTTCCAGATAGTCGCGCAGGGCGTCGACGGTATACAGATTGTTCTCCGAAAGCGCAAATGCGCCGGCGGCGGTGGCGGCCCAGGTATCGACCAGCGTGGCCTGCAGCACCTGAAAACGATCCGTGCTGCGGCGCACGAAGGCGCGACCGTCCTCGACGTGGATGTGTACGTCCGGGCGCAGATAAAGGCCGCGGCTGAAATTCGGGAAACGCTCCTGCATGATGGTGCGGGCGATGATGCCGTTGATCTCGACGCCGGTAACGTCGTGGCTGCCGGAGGCCAGGGCGCGGGAAATGTCCCAGCCGCCGCCCGGTCCGATGACGAGCGTCTTGGCGCCGGGCCGCAGCACGTAGGGAAGCGCCGGGCCCTGTTCGAGCAGATCCTGACGGTCGCGGGGGCTAAGATGGTCGAAGTCGAAATCGGCCACTTCGGTGGAGGCGTCGGCATCGATGAAGATCATGTGGCGGCCGTTATCCTCGCGGACCATACCGATGCGGGAGAACGGATTCCACTGTTGAAAGATTTCCCCGGCAATGGTGCGCTGCTTGGCGTGGCGGACGTCGATCAGGTGGTGGTGCTGGTTGTAGATGAGGAATGCCACCATAGCGAGCGCCAGGGTGACCGAGCCCACCCGGCCGGGCACCGAGGCGGCCATGCTGAACCAGATGGCGGCGGCCGCGGCGAAGATAACGGCCACGGCCAGAACGGTGCTGGGTCCGCCGAACCCCTGGAGCAGCAGGATGAGCAGGATGCATCCGCCGGCCGCGCCGGCGAGGTCGTAGAAATAGACCCGGTTGACGCGATCGATGGTCTCGGAAATGGCGAGCGACAACACCGCTCCCGACACGAAAAACGGCAGGGCGGTGACGAAATAGACCAGCGCCAGGTTCCAGACCGTGAGATGGGCCGGTTGAGCCAGGATGGTGACGAGCACCGCGACCACCAGCAAGCTATTGAGTGCGCTCAGCCTGCCCAGCCGCGCAAAAAGGGGGGCCTTCCATCCGGCTACGATGTACGAAAACACTCCGCCGACGCCCATGCCGAACAGTGCAATCGAGATGGCCAGGAAGGCGAAGTGGTAGTAAAACACCACCGAAAAGATTCGGGTGAGAGAAAGCTCGAGCAACAGCGTGCCCATGGTGGTGAGAGCGACGCACAGGTAAACCTGCGGCCACGAGGTGGGAGACGATTTCAAAGGTGGCAATACTTTATGTTAGTTGAGTGGCGGCGGCGAGCTCAACTCCTCAGGCTGTAGGGGGTGTGCGACATGGAGGCGCATCGTCCACGTCGCGCCGGTAGACGCAGGCTCCCGCGGAATAGACGGCGAGCGCCGTCTCGCGGCCGAAAAAATAGGCGAGCTCGCGGTAGTTGGTGCAATCGTGGATGGCGAAGTCGGCGACTTTGCCAGGTTCGAGCGAGCCAATCTCGTGGCCGCGGCCCAGGCTGTAGGCGGCGTTGATGGTCGCTGCCGCGATCGATTCGGCCGGGGTCAGGCGCAGGTGCGTAGAGGCCAGCGAGAGCACCATCGGCATGGACGCAGTGGGCGAGGAGCCGGGATTGAAATCCGTCGCCAGGACGATGGCGAGCCCGGCTTCGATCATGGCGCGCGCGGCGGGGTAGCGCGTGGAGCCGAGGTGATACACCGACGCGGGCAGGAGGACGGGCTGCACGCCGGCTCGGGCGAGAGCGTCAAAGCCCGCGGCGGTGGTGGATTCCAAGTGATCGGCAGTCGCGGCTCCGACCTCCGCCGCCAGCAGCGCGCCGGAATCGGGGCTGAACTGATCGGCGTGAATTCGCACGCCAAGGCCGAGGCCTTGCGCGGCGCGGAGGATGGCGCGGGTATGCGGGACGTCGAAGATGTGCGGTTCGCAAAAGACGTCGCAGTATTCGGCCAGCTTTTCCTGGGCGACACGGGGCAGCATTTCGCGGATTACGAGTTCGACGTATTCGCTGGTGCGGCCGCGATATTCGTCGGGGATCTCGTGCGCCCCAAGGAACGTGGGCACCGTGCGGACGAGTCCGGATGCGCCCAGCGCGCGGATGACGCGGAGCATTTTCAGCTCGGCCGCGACCGAGAGGCCATAGCCGGATTTCACTTCGATGGTGGTGGTGCCTCCGGCCAGGAACCAGCTGGCGTAGCGGCGGGCGGCGTGGAGAAGATCGTCTTCGGAGGCATCGCGGGTACGCCGCACGGTAGAGCGAATGCCTCCGCCCTCGGCCGCGATTTCGGAATAGGTTGCACCCCGGGCGCGGCGTTCGAACTCACCCGAGCGATTGCCGGCGAAGACGGCGTGGGTGTGGGCATCGACAAAGCCGGGCAGGACGACGCGGCCGCCTGCGTCCACGATTTCGGTGTCCCGGCAACAAGCGCGCTCGATATCGGCGCGCGCACCGATATCGGCGATTCGACCGTCGCGCACGCGCATGGCGCCATCGGGAATGATGGCGAGATCGCGCAGTTCGGCGCCGGTGCGCGGCCGCGCAGGTCCGGCCACGGTGACGAGCTGAGAGCAGTTCAGAAGAGCGAGATCAGGCATAATGTGGCGCACCCGCTCCACGTTTCGGCATTCGTGGGGCAGGCCCTCGGCCTGCGGCGGCCTCCCAGGCCGCCCCGCCGCAACGCACTATCCAAACGTGGTCCTGAAGGGATCACCGCCGAAGCGCCGGTTGTGACCCCCCGCCTGCTTGATCGGCCAAGCCGCAGCCCGGCGGCCTGGGAGGCCGCCGCAGGCCGAGAGCCTGCCCCACACCACCGCGTAACCCTACAGCGCATCCACACGGCGCTGAACCGCTGCTTTGAAATCGGCATCCTGAATCGATTCCAGATTGATCTTGACGTTCTCCCAGGCACCGGCGCGGGCGGCGGCGGCGAGCGATTTCGCTACCGCCAGATCGCTCGAAAACCGGGCGGGCACGACCAGTCCGTCCAGGCGCGCGCCTAGATCGCGGGACCGTTCCATGACTTCGAGCGGGACTTCGGCGGCACCGTGGAGCGCCGCTTCCACATGCGGGGAGCGTTCGTCCTTGGGGCGTTTATAGGCGGCTATGACCTGGTTGAACGCCCGCGCGTCGCGATCGACGGCCTCGGTGAAAAACTGCCGATCAGCCTCGAAGGGAGCGGGATCGAGCTTCGCCACTCGCGTCACCATCGAACCGAGCGCGGCTGCCATAGCTCCGGCGGCGGCGGCGGCGCTGCCTCCACCGGGCGTCGCCGCCGGGGAAGCGAGCGCGTCGAGGAATTCCGGCAACCCGCCGCGAACCGACACTGCTTCGGCGATGCGGTTTTCCAGCACCAGCTCGGGACGGAAGTTTTCGAAGCGCAGAAAATATTCGGCGGAAAGCTCGATGGACTTTTTCGGAATCAGCCCCACGATCTCGCTGCCAACCACGCCCACGCCGTGCCGTTCGGCTTCGCGCCGCACCGTCTCGAAAACCAGGTGCATGGGCGTCTGCTCGAAATCGGTGAGGTTGATCGAAACCTGCGCCAGGTTGCGCGAGGCCAGCATCACGCCCATCGACTTCACGTAGCGGAAGCCGCCGCTCGAAAAGCGAATCGTTTTCGCGATGCGTTTGGCGATGGAGAGGTCGGCCGTGTTCAGGTTGACGTTGTAGGCGATCAGGAACTTGCGCGCCCCGACGACAATGGCGCCGGCCGTGGCGTGACAGACCGCGTCGCCGATATCGGGGTCGCGCGCCGCGACCGTACCCATCTCGCGCCGCAGAGCCTCGAACTGGCCCTTGCGAATGTTTTCGAGGTTGGTGCGCTCCGGACGCCGCGCCGCGGCTTCATAAAGGTAGACGGGCAGACGCAGCTTGGCCCATAGCTCCTCGCCGAGCCGCTCGGCCAGTTGCACGCACTCTTCCACCGTGACGCCTTCGATGGGGATGAACGGCAGCACGTCGGCGGCGCCGATGCGCGGATGGGCGCCGGTGTGATGGGTGAGGTCGATCAGCGCCACCGCTTTCTCGACCGAAGCAAACGCCGCGGCCGCCACCGCGTTGGGCGGGCCGGCGAACGTCAGCACGCTGCGGTTGTGATCGGGGTCGCTCTCGCGATCGAGCAGCACCACCTCGGGAACCGCCAGGATCGACTCTACGATGGCGTCGACCTTGGCCATGTCGCGCCCTTCGCTGAAGTTGGGTACACACTCTACGAGCTGTCCGGGCATTCCGCTTCCTAATCTAACGAATCCATCGGACGGCGGACACCGTGAGTACGCGCGAAGGCAGCGGCCTCCGGGTAGCCCGCGTCGGCATGGCGCACCACGCCGATGCCGGGGTCGCAGGTGAGGACGCGCTCCAGGCGCCGGTCGGATGCTTCGGTGCCGTCCGCCACCACCACCATGCCGGCATGTTGCGAGTAGCCGATGCCCACGCCGCCGCCGTTGTGGATGCTCACCCAGGACGCGCCTGCCGCGGTGTTGACCAGCGCGTTGAGCAGCGGCCAATCGGCAATCGCGTCTGAGCCGTCGCGCATGCCTTCGGTCTCGCGGAAGGGGCTGGCCACGCTGCCGGTGTCGAGGTGGTCGCGCCCGATCACGATGGGCGCTTTCAACTCCCCGTTGCGCACCAGCCGGTTGATGGCCAGGCCGAAGGTGGCGCGCTCGCCGTAGCCCAGCCAGCAGATGCGCGCGGGAAGGCCCTGGAAATGAATGCGCCGTTGGGCCAGCGGGATCCAGCGAGCCAGCGTTTCGTCGCGCGGGAACAGTTCGAGCGCCAGTTCATCGGTGCGGTAGATGTCGGCCGGATCGCCCGAAAGCGCGACCCAGCGGAACGGGCCGCGGCCTTCGCAAAATAGGGGACGGATGTACTCGGGCACGAAACCCGGAATATCGAAGGCGCGCTCCACGCCGGCCTGCTTGGCGTGGGTGCGGATGTTGTTGCCATAGTCGAAGGTGACCGCGCCGGCCTTCTGCAGCGCCAGCATGGCTTCGACGTGGGCCGCCATGGCCGCCATCGAGTGCGCGATGTATTGCTCGGGATTGCGCGTGCGTAGCGCCAGTGCTTCGTCCAGCGTCATACCGTTCGGGACGTAGCCGTTGAGAGGGTCGTGCGCGCTGGTCTGGTCGGTAACGACATCGGGCACCGCACCGCGGCGGACCAGTTCGGGGAGCACGTCGGCGCAGTTGCCCACCAGCGCCACCGAAATCGCGTCGCTTGTGTCGAGCAGGCGCAGGGCTTCGTCGAGCGAATAGGCGATGCGGTCGCAGTAGCCGGTATCGAGCCGCCGCTGAATCCGTGCGGCGTCCACCTCGATGCCGAGGAAGCGCGCGCCGTTCATCGTGGCGGCCAACGGCTGCGCGCCCCCCATTCCGCCCATTCCGCCCGACACCACCAGCTTGCCCGCCAGCGATCCGCCGAAGTGTTTGCGCGCCAGCGCGGCGAAGGTCTCGAAGGTTCCCTGCACAATGCCCTGGCTGCCGATGTAGATCCAGGACCCGGCGGTCATCTGCCCGTACATGGTGAGGCCGAGCCGCTCCAGGCGATTGAATTCGTCCCAGTTCGACCAGTGGCCCACCAGGTTCGAATTGGCCAGCAGCACGCGCGGCGCTTCGGGGTGGGTACGGAAGATGCCCACGGGACGGCCCGATTGCACCAGCAGGGTTTCGTCGTTCCCGAGCGATTCCAGCGACCGCACCATGGCGTGAAAGCTGGGCCAATCGCGCGCCGCGCGTCCGGTGCCGCCGTAGACGATGAGCTGGTCCGGTTTCTCGGCAACCTCCGGATCGAGGTTGTTGTGAAGCATGCGCAGAGCGGCCTCCTGGTGCCAACCCTGGCAGCGCAGGCGGCTCCCGCGGGGAGCCTGAATCGCGGTGTCCACATTCATTGCATGACCTCCGCCGGAGACGGCAGCGCTTCCGGCATCGCCCATTCGTCGAAGCGGCCCTCGCGGACGGCCGCGGCCACGGCTTCGATGTCGCGCGAAAGCGGACGGTCGTCGCTCGAGGGCGGGGCGATGGCGCACACCGCTTCGAGCACGCGGCCGAGTTCCCTGCCGGGCTTGAACGGTTCGCGATACCGCAGCGCCTGGCTGGCCGTCAACAGTTCGATGGCCGCGATTGCCTCGCCGTTCTCCACGATCTGCCGCAGCTTTAGCGCCGCGGTCATGCCCATCGAAACGTGGTCTTCCTGGCCGCCCGACGTGGGCAGGTTATCCACGCTGGCGGGATGCGCCAGCACTTTCGATTCGGCGAGCAGGGAAACCGCGGCCACGTGCGCGATCATGAAGCCGCTGCCGACGCCGGGATGCGCGGCCAGGAATGCGGGCAGCCCCTGGTTGAGATCGGGATTCACCAGCCGATCGATGCGGCGCTCGGCGATGGAGGCCAGCGTCGTGAGGGCGATGGCCGCTGTGTCGAACCCGAGCGCCAGCGGCGCCCCATGGAAATTGCCGCCGCTGAGCACGTCGCCGGTTTCGGGAAAGACCAGCGGATTGTCGGTAGCGCTGCCGGATTCGATCTCGACCGTGGCACGGGCAAATTCCAGCGCGCCGCGCACCGCGCCGTGGACCTGCGGCATGCAGCGCAGGCTGTAGGCGTCCTGCACGCGCGTGGGCGCCACGCGCCGCGCCGGGGCCGCGTCGCTTTCCTCTAACAGGTCGCGCAATCGCGCCGCTACCGCCGCCTGTCCCGCGTGCGGCCGCGCGGCGTGAATGCGGGGGTCGAAGGCGACCGGCGTGCCGAGCAGCGCTTCGAGCGAAAGCGCGCCGCCCAGATCGGCGATCCCGGCCAGGCGGTGACCTCGCCAGAGCGCCAGCGCCCCAACCGCCGTCAAAGCCTGCGTGCCGTTCAACAGCGCGAGCCCTTCCTTGGCTTCCAGTTTCAGCGGCTCCAGCCCCGCGCGGACAAGCGCCACGCCGCCCGCCATGCGTTCGCCGCGATAGACCGCCTCGCCTTCGCCGATGGCACACAACGCCAGATGCGCCAGCGGCGCCAGATCCCCGCTAGCGCCTACCGATCCCTTTTCCGGTATCACCGGATGCACCCCGCGATTCAGCATCTCGCAGAGCGCCTCGGCCACCGCCGGCCGCACTCCGCTGTAGCCAAGGGCCAGCGTGTTCGCTCGCAGCGCCACCATCGCGCGCGTCTCTCCCGCCGAAAGCGGACGCCCGATTCCGCAGGCGTGACTGCGCACCAGATTCAGTTGCAGCCGTTCGATGTCCTCGCACGGAATCTTCACGCCGCACAACTTGCCGAACCCGGTATTGATTCCGTAGACCGGCAGACGCTCTTCGACCGCCTGGCGCACGACCCGCCGCGACGCCTCCATCCGTCTGGTGGCATCCGGCGCGAGCCGCACCCGTTCGCCGGACGCGATAGCCGCGATATCGCACAGTTTCAGGGCCTGGCCGCCGAGTAGCATCATCCTGCGAAAATGATAACGCCGCTCCCACATCCTCGAACAGTAAGATTCACTGATAAAATCGCAGTATGACCGTTGAATCTGCTGGTCTGCTCGATGATTTAGGCTATAACCTACTTTCGATACTACAGAAAGACGCCCGCATCTCCTACGCGGAGCTCGGCCGGAAGATCGGCCTCTCCCCCGCGGCTACCGCCGAACGCATGCGCCGCATGGAAGAGGCAGGCATCATTCGCGGCTACCGGGTCGATATCGACCGGGAAGCGCTGGGATTCCAAATGCTCGCCATCGTCCGCCTGAGTTGCGACGGGCCCAAGTACCGGCCGTTCCTCCAGGCCGTGAAGAGCATGGACCTGATTGCGGAATGCCACCACGTGGCCGGCGGCGATGCCTTTATCCTCAAAGTGGTGGCCGCGTCCGTTGAGGAACTGGAGCGCCTGGTGGAAAAGCTGCTCGATTTCGGCGTCCCCACTACCAGCGTGGTCTTCTCCTCCCCGGTGGTGGGTCCGGTAACAGACCTGCCCGCGCGGTACTGGATTTCGCGCTGAGACGGCCCTGGCGCAGGCATGATTGGCGGCTTAGCCGGCTGACAGCCCGTCCCGTGAGAACAATTCGTAACCTTTTCCGCCCTGCGCAGTATATCGGTCCATGGCTGTCCTACTGCAGGATTTCCGGTATTCGCTGCGCACGCTGCGCAAGTCGCCCGTGTTTCTGGCCGTGGCCGTGCTTTCCCTCGCGCTGGGCATCGGCGCCAACGCAGCCATCTTCACTCTCATCAACCAGCTCATTTTGCAGCCGCTTCCGGTGAAAAATCCGGAGCAGCTCACGATGCTGGCAGGACGCGGCAAACATTACGGCGGCAATAACGGAATGGATAAGCTGTCTTATCCAATGTACCGGGAAATCCGCGACCACAACCAGGTTTTCAGTGGCATGTTCTGCACCTATCCGAACACTGTGAGCGCGTCGTTTGAGGGCCGCACGGAGCTCATCGGGGTCGATTTTGTTTCCGGTAATTACTTCCCGGTCTTGGGTATCGGCGCTGCCATCGGCCGGGTGTTCACCGCTTCCGACGATTTGTATCAGGGCGCGCATCCGCTGGCCGTGCTCAGTTACGGCTATTGGCGGGCGCGTTTCGGCGCGGACCGCGAGATTGTCGGAAAGCAGATCGTGGTGAATGGCCGGGCGCTGACGATTATCGGCGTGAGCCAGGCCGGGTTCGACGGCGTGGAGCCGGGCCGCGCGCCGCAGATTCGCGTTCCCATGACCATGAAAGATGACCTGCCGCGCGGGGATCACGGCCGCTTGAACGACGACCGCTTTCGCTGGGTGGAAGTCTTCGGCCGCCTGAAGCCGGGCGTCTCCATTGAGAAAGCGCAAGCGGGACTGCAGCCGCTGTTCCATCGGATTTTGAATCGCGAAGTGACGGAGAAGCCGTTCGGCAAGGCTGCGCCGCTGGTCAAACAGGAGTTTCTGAAAATGTGGATGGAGGTGATGCCCGGCTCGAAAGGCCGCTCCAACCTGCGCCGGACCTACGCGAAGCCGCTGTTCGCGCTGATGGGCGTCGTCGGACTGGTGCTGCTGATCGCGTGTTCCAATCTGGCTAACCTGCTGATCGCGCGCGCCTCGGCGCGGCAGAAGGAAATCGCCGTGCGATTGGCGCTCGGCGCCGGGCGCGCCAGGCTCGTTCGCCAGCTGCTGGTAGAAAGCCTGGTCCTCGCCGCCCTTGGCGGGTCTCTGGGAGTAGGTTTGGGAGTCCTGCTGGACCAGGCATTGATCGATTTTCTACCCTCCGGCCACACACCGCTTTCGCTCACTGCCACGCCGGATTGGGCGGTGCTCTGGTTCACTTTCGCTATTTCGCTCCTCGCCGGCGCGCTTTTCGGATTGGTTCCGGCGTGGCAATCCACGAGGCCGAAACTGGCGAGCACCCTAAAGGACCAGGCGGGCGCGGTGATCCATGGTGGTTCGGCGGGCTTACGCAAGGCTTTAGTAGTGGCGCAGGTTTCGCTGTCGCTGCTACTCGTGATCGGCGCCGGTCTGTTCCTTCAGAGTTTGCGCAACCTGAAGACGCTGAATCCCGGCTTCGAGGTCAACCACCTCGTCGCCGTCGCCGTGGACCCCACCTTGAGCCGCTACGACCCGAAGTGGACCGTGGATTACTATCGCCGGCTGAGCGACCGGTTGAGCGCGCTCCCCGGCGTGGAGTCTCACACCTTCGCCGAGGTCCCCGTGCTGGAAGACAACGAGTGGGACAACTGGATCACCATTGAAGGCTATTCGGTAAAACCCGACGAGCGCCCCGATCCGCACATGCAGTATTGCAGCCCCGGCTTCTTCAAGACGCTCAAAATCCCGGTTCTGCTGGGCCGCGACTTCAACGAACGCGACGTCGCCGGCGCACCCAAAGTGGGAATCGTGAACCAGAAGTTCGTCAAGCGATATTTTGGAACGGCCAATCCCCTGGGCCGCCACATCGGCTTCGGCATCGACCCGGGGACCAAGACGGATATCGAGATCGTCGGCGTGGTGGGAGACACGAAATACGAGAACATGCGCGAAGAGATTCCCTACGAACTGTACGTTCCCGACACGCAGAAGGGATTTGCGGACGGGGAGACGGTTTATGTGCGCGCGCAGGGCGACCCCACGCGCCTGTTCCACGCGCTGCACGAGGCGGTGGTGGGAGTCGATGCCAGCGTGCCGATGCATGACATGCGCACGCTCGACGACCAGCTGGAGATCTCGCTGCTCACCGAGCGGCTGCTGGCCGCGCTTTCGAGCGTGTTCGGATGCCTGGCCACACTGCTGGCCGCGCTGGGCCTCTATGGCGTGATGGCGTTCATGGTGGCGCGGCGTACGCGCGAGATCGGCATCCGCATGGCGCTGGGCGCGGGGCGAAGCTCGGTGATGTGGATGGTGCTGCGCGAGACGCTGACGCTGGCGGCCATCGGCGTGGCCATAGGTCTAGCCGGTGCCTATGCAGTTACGCGGCTGATTCAAGCGCAGTTATTCGGAGTGGAGCCGACCGACCTGCTCACGCTGGCCGCAGCATCGCTTGGTATCGCGGCGGTGACGGCGCTGGCGGGCTATATCCCGGCGCGGCGGGCCACCGCGATCGACCCCATGAACGCCTTGCGCTGGGAGTAGCGCCGTCCCCCGGGGCGCATATGGCCAACAGCTTACGCTGTCTGTCGTACTTGAGATGGTATGACATTGTCCCTCTCGATGAGCCACTCGCCCGCGCCTGCGGACGAATCTCGGAACTCCTGAAGGTGTGGAATTTGCGGCAGGCCGGGTTCTGTAGTTTGTGGGGCAGGCCCTCGGGCTGCGGCGGCCTTCCAGTCCGCCCCGCCGCAGCGCACCATCCAGACCTTGTCCTGAAAGGGGTGCCTCCGCAACACCGGCATTGCCGAGCGGAAGCGCGGCAATGGTATCCTACGACCGCAGGGGACGAACTGATGGCTGGCGATGTCATTGAGCCCGAAGGTGATTCGGCAGGAGAGTCCGCAGGTGATAAACCGCACGGCAGCTTCCCTATTGTTGGAATTGGCGGCTCCGCGGGGGCTCTGGAGGCCACACGCGACCTGCTCAGGAACATCCCCGCGGACACGGGAATGGGGTTCGTCTATATCCAGCACCTCGATCCAACACGCAAGAGCATTCTCGTCGAGATCTTTTCCAGAGAGACCAGTATGCCGGTTGTGGAGGCAACCGAAGGCCTCAAGGTGAGTCCCGATCACGTCTATATCCTGCCTCCCAACCGGACAATGATCATCTCCGGCGGGGTGTTGCGGCTAGCCGAGCGGCTGCTACCCGCGGGCCTGCATTTTCCAATTGACGAGTTCCTTCGTTCCCTGGCTGACGATCAGGGCACTTGTGGCATCGCGGTCGTACTTTCCGGAGCGTCCTCCGATGGCGCACTTGGCTTGCAGGCTGTGAAGCAAAGCGGCGGGATCACCTTCGCACAGGACGACTCCGCCAAGCACGCCACCATGCCGCATCACGCCATCAACACCGGTGCGGTCGATTTTGTGCTCCCACCGCGCGGCATAGGGAAGGAACTGGCGCGGATCGCCCGGCATCCGTACGTCCAGAATGACCCCGAGGAGTTGATGGAAGTGTTTCCGCCGGGGACGGAGCGGTTCCATCAGGATATCCTGGCGGCGCTGCACGCCGCGAAGGGTACGGACTTCTCCTCCTATCGGCCCACAACCCTGAAACGGCGAATCGCGCGGCGCATGGCCTTGCGCCATACCGAGCGGATCGAAGACTATGCCAGCCTCGTAAACGAAGACAAGGAAGAGTTGGATGCGCTCTTCAACGAAGTGCTGATCAAGGTGACCAGTTTCTTTCGAGATCCTGAAACCTTCGCGGCACTCGTAGAGCAACTGCTGTCTCCGCTGGTGAAGGAACGGCCACGTGACCAGCAGATCCGGGTCTGGGTCCCGGCATGCTCCACCGGGGAGGAGGCGTATTCGCTGGCGATGGCTCTGGTGGAAGCGTTTGGCGCCCCCGGGGGGGGGGGGGAATACCCGATACAGATCTTCGGCACGGACGTGAGCGAGCGGGCGATCACCCGCGCACGCGCCGGGGTGTTCGTCGAGAACATCTCAATGGACGTAAGTGCCGAGCGGCTGGAACGTTTTTTTCGGAAGACTGACGACCATTACCGGATTATCAAGCCCATCCGCGACCTGTGCGTCTTTGCGAGACATGACATAACCAGGGATCCTCCGTTTTCCAACCTCGACCTGGTCACTTGCCGGAACCTGCTCATTTACATGTCCCCCGAGCTGCAGGGACGAGTGCTCGACAGGCTGCACTACGCGCTAAAACCCGGCGGTTACCTCGTGCTCGGCTCCTCTGAGTCACTGTTCAAATACCAGGAAATGTTTTCGGTCATCGACGCCAAGCATCGGTTCTTTTCCAAGATCGGCGGCTCGGGGAACCATATGGCTCCGGGTAAAGCCAGACTTCCGGCCGGTCGAGAGCGGCCCGAGTACAAGAGTGGCTCTGCTTCCGACTCTGAGATGATTGCCGAGGCCGACCGGGTGCTGTTTGCTCGCGATGGCCATTCCGGCGTGCTGATTCAAGGGTCCGGCCGAATCCTTCAGTTTCGAGGAGACACCAGCCGCTATCTTGCGCCGGTGAGTGGCCCGGCGAGTTTCGATCTGTTGAAAATGGCGCGGCCCGAACTGCGGTTGCCGATGCAAGCGGCGCTGCAGAAAGCCAGGGAAACGGGACAACCAGTGGGCACCGGTGAGATTCAGGTCCGCTCCGAAGGCGGCTATGACCAAACGAGCATCGATGTCATTCCCATCAACCTACCCGGCGCAGGCCACCATTATCTGGTTCTGTTTGAGGCTGTGCAATCCGATCGCGGGGACATAACGGCGGAGCGGCACGGGGACCGGCGCGAGGTTGTCCGCCTGCAGCAGCAACTGGCTGCCACCACCGAGTACCTGAACTCGATGATCGAAGAGCTCAAGGGCGCGCACGAAGAAGTGCTCTCCAACAACGAAGAACTTCAGAGTGTCAATGAGGAGATCGAGACTGGAAAGGAAGAACTGCAATCGTCCAACGAAGAGTTGATTACGGTGAACGAGCAACTGCAGGCCAGTGATGCCGGGTTGACTCAAGCCAATACGGACCTGCGCAATCTGCTGTCCAACATTGAGATGCCAATTGTCGTGCTGGGCCCTCACGCGGAAATTCGGATGTTCACACCCTCGGCGCGGAGGCTGTTCAATTTTCTCGCCTCCGACATCGGCCGGCCGCTCGCCCACGTACGCTCGAACCTGGAATTCGAGAAGCTTCACCAGTTCGTCGATGAAACCGTCGCCAGCGGCGCCATGCGCGAGACGGAGACGCGAGACCGCGACGGAAACTGGTATCTGCTGCGGATCACGCCGTCCCGAGATGAACGCGACCAGGTGGAGGGCGCCATCCTTACGTTGGTGGACATCGGCAACCGGAAGCGCGTCGAGGAAGAGCGCGAGAAGTTGCTTGCGACGATTCAAGGGGAGCGCGCCCAATTGGAAATGGTGATCCAGTGCATGCCGTCGGCGGTGATCGTAGCCGAAGCTCCTTCGGGGAAGATCATCCTGGCTAATGGTCAGGTGCAGAGGGTCTTGGGCGGTTCCGCGCTCGCAGTGGGCGACCCGGTGGACCGAATTCATGTGGAAGGATTTCACGCGGACGGCACCGCATATCGACCGGAGGAATGGCCGCTCAAACGCGCCCTGAAGACCGGTGAAATCGTCGCCGATGAGACCATCGCGATTCTGCGGGAAAACGCGCGGATATTGGTGCGGGCAAGCGCCGCCCCCATTCGAGACCATGCCGGGAATATCGTGTTTGCCGTCGTGACCTACGAAGAAATTTCCGATGTGCAAGCGCTTCGTGAGAGATTGGCGCAAACCGAAAAACTGGCCCAATCGCAAAGGCTCGAAACCATAGGCCGGCTGGCAGGTGGGGTGGCGCACGATTTCAACAACCTGCTTACCGTCATTATTGGCTATACGCAGTTCGTACTAGACGACAACGCACTCAGCTCGCATTTGCGTGACCAGTTGGGTGTTGTTGTGGAAACAGCTAACCGCGCCGCGGCACTCACGAGTCAACTCCTGGCTTTTAGCCGCCGCCAGACTATCCAACGGCGCGTGCTCGACCTGAACCAGGTTATAGCAACCACAACGAACGTATTGCGGCGGTTAATCGGCGAGCACATCGAACTGCGGACGGGCCTCAACGCTGAGGCGTGCCCGGTCGATGCCGACGCCGGGCAAATTGAGCAGATCATCATGAATCTGGTCACAAACGCGCGGGATGCACTGCAGGGCGGCGGCACGATCACAATAGAAACCGGTCTGGTGGATCTGGCGCCCAGTGAGGAGCGCAGCGGGGGACGGTATGTCCTGCTGGCAATCACGGATACGGGAATTGGCATGGACGAAGAAACCCGGATCCATATCTTCGAACCTTTTTATACGACCAAGGGGTTCGGGAAAGGCAGCGGCCTGGGTCTTGCCAGTGTTTACGGTATTATCAAACAGCACAAGGGCGACATTCGCGTGGAAAGCGAATCGGGCAGGGGAACGCGGTTTGAGATATTTCTGCCCTGCGCCGAAAAGGTGGCCGAGACGGAGGCGCCGGAACCCAGCGGCCGGGTGCACGGCTCGGAGACCGTTCTGGTCGTGGAAGATGAAGAGGGGGTTCGTTTTTTGGTTCGCCGGAGTCTTGAGACGCTGGGCTACAGGGTCCTGGTGGCCCGCAACGGCCGGGACGCCTTGCGCGTATATCAGGAGCATGGCGGCGTCATCAGTCTGGTGGTCACCGACGTAGTGATGCCGGAGATGCACGGACAGGAGTTGGCGACCCGCCTGAAACGTATGCAGCCCGGACTCAAGGTGATCTATATGTCAGGCTATCCAGCGGACGCTATCGGCCAATTTGGCGTCGTGGATACCGATTCCCACTTTCTTGGAAAGCCGTTCACGTCGACCGCTCTGGCGCAAAAAGTTCGCGAGGCGCTCGATCTCCGATCCCGTGATTGACCGTGTAGGCCGACCCCGAACAGTGGGCCCGAAGCCGAATCATCGACTCCCCTTTGGAGGCTCTTGTCGACTGGTTCGCCGGGCGATTCAGTGTTGATGCTCCTCCCGCTGGCGCACCGCTTCATCGCCCTCGCTCGATTCGCCGAGGCGTCGTAATCCCGTCCCTCAACCCACTTGGCTGGAACGCATAAGTCGCCGAAGTGGCCGGAAAGGCCCGCTTTCGGGAGCATGGCGCGCCGATTAATCCTGGCAAACGCCCCCGGCACGGCCGCCAGTCCGATTAAGAACATCCATCCCATTATCAATTACTTACCGACCATCCCCAGCCAAACCACCCCCTGATCCCCCAAGTCACATCCCCCGCCTAAAAGTCTGCCCAATCCCTCCAACTACTTACAGCCCAACCCGGCCCTCTCGAAGCTGTTCGGAAAGGCGGCCTGACCCCTAACGCGCACTTCTCACCGCCGCGAGCCACCATGGCGCAGGCATTCGCGCCTGGCGGCGCTGGCCGCTCCACCGTTTCGATTCAGGACCGCGCGGCCTTAAGATAGGTATAGGCATTATTATGGAATTTCTTACTAATAGTCTGCTCGAACTGATCACACAGACCTCGACCAATCTGCCGCCCGACGTGCGCGCCGCCATGTCCATCGCGGCCCAGGGCGAAACGCCCCGGACGCAGTCGGCACAGGCGCTCGACATCATTCTCTCCAACGTGGATATGGCCAACGACGACGAAGGTCCCATTTGCCAGGACACCGGCATGCCGACGTTCGTGGTCCATACGCCGGTGGGCGTCAACCAGATCGCCATCGCGAAAGCCATTCGCGCAGCCGTTGCCGAAGCCACGCGCCGCGGCAAATTGCGCCCCAATTCGGTGGATTCGCTGACCGGGAAAAACAGCGGCGACAACCTGGGCACGGAAACGCCGGTCATTCACTTCGAGCAGTGGGAGGAAGACGAGATCGAGGTGAAGCTGATCCTGAAAGGCGGCGGCTGCGAGAACAAGAACATTCAATATTCGGTGCCCTGCAACCTGGATCATATGGGCCGCGCCGACCGCAATCTGGAGGGCGTACGCAAGTGCATTCTGCACGCGGTCTGGCAGGCGCAGGGGCAAGGTTGCGCACCCGGCGCGCTGGGGGTGTGTATCGGCAGCGATCGCGCCCACGGCTACGACTTGGCCAAAGGACAATTGTTTCGAACTCTGGACGATACCAATCCCAATCCGGCTCTGGCCAAGCTGGAAGCCGACATCATGGAGGAAGCCAACCGCCTGGGAGTGGGCGCGATGGGCTTCGGCGGCAAAGCTTCGCTGATCGGCTGCAAGATTACCGCCGCCAACCGCCTGCCCGCCAGTTTCTTCGTCTCGGTGGCATACGATTGCTGGGCCTTTCGCCGCCTCGGCGTGCGGCTGGACGTGGCCAGCGGCGCCATCACCCGATGGTTGTACCGCGACCCGGCGCGCCAGGTGGAACGCATGGCGCGGGGCGAGGGCTTCCCGCTGAGTGGCCGCGAGGTGGTGCTGACGCCGCCTCTCACCGAAGCCCAGGTGCGCGCACTGAAGGTGGGCGACGTGGTGCTGATTACGGGCGAGATGTTCACCGGCCGCGATAACGTGCATGCCTACCTGATGAAGAACCCGCCGCCAGTGGACCTGAACGGCACCGTGCTCTACCATTGCGGGCCGGTGATGCTCCAGGAAGGCGGCGAATGGAAAGTGAAAGCCGCCGGACCCACCACCAGCATCCGCGAAGAACCCTACCAGGCCGACGTAATCGAACGTTTCGGCGTCCGCGCCGTGATCGGCAAGGGCGGCATGGGGCCAAAGACTCTGGCGGCGCTCAAAGAATACGGCGCGGTCTATCTGAACGGCATCGGCGGCGCGGCGCAATACTACGCCCGCACGGTGGAGAAAGTTCTGGGCGTGTACCTCACCGAGTTCGGCATTCCGGAATCGATGTGGCACCTGCGGGTCAAGGACTTCGCCGCCATCGTGACCATGGACGCCCACGGCCACAGCCTTCATGCCGACGTGGAAGCCGCCACGGGCGCGGCTCTGGAAGAGCTGCAAAAGGCGTAGAGCTGCATCGTGGGCAGACTGGTTCTTGGGCGGTCTGCCCTGCGATTATCCCGCTTGGGTTAAACCCTTGTTACCCTTCCGCCCGGCCTGCAATTCGGCCTGACGCTTCTTCGGCAGCCTGGCCAGCACCAAACCGTAAGACTCGCGGAGCAACTCCCGAATCTCCGCCCTGGGCAGCGCGTCTTCGCTTTCGAGCGCCACCCAGTGCGCCCGCGCCAGATAAGGGGCTGGGATTATGCCCGGACGATCTGTCAATTCGGCGAATCGCTCGGGCGTACATTTGAACGATAGGCAGACCGGCGCCGGCTCCATGGGCGCGGCCGCGAACATTTTGCCGCCGATCTTGAACACCAGGTCCGCGCCCCACTGCACCTGCTCGGTCGAGTGCGGCAAACCCATGCACACCCGCCGGATCCACTCTACGTCCATGCTACCTCCACCTTTCGAGAACAGTCGATGGCCCGACCCTCGCGCAACGCGGTCTCCAGCAGCCAACCGGCGTCCACCGCCGCCGGCCCGCGCCGCGAGCGAACCGGCCCGGAACCTGGGAGAGAGATAACCAGCGTCGCGGCGGCGCCGCAGATGACGGTGGCCTCCTCGGCCCCGGCGCGTTGCTCGTAGCTGGCGACGAATCCGGGGTAGCGGAAGGTGGCAGTGAGGTTCGCCGGACCTCCCGGCGGGCTTGCCTGCGCACTGACCCAAACCGGCGCGGCGTCATCGAAAGCGAACTGTACGCAATCGATCCGATCGAGTAAGCGGCGGCGGGAGGCTCCCCCCACAACGCTGCGGCAAAAAACAATCCGGCCCAGTTGTCCGGCGCGCACTATTTCCCGTGCCCTCCGCCACACCAGGCCCGCGCGGACGAGTGTCGCGGCATTTCCCCGGAGTGGAAGCGAGGCGCCGGCGGCAGCCAGCAGAAAGGATCTGCGATCCAACCGTTGCTCCCTCATTCCATCCTTTGTACCAAAGTGTGCGGATGCGCTATTGGCGTGCGGAATCTGACAATCCGGTTCCACCGCCGCGGCTTGGCTTGGTTTACTCTGGTAGGGAACACGTTTTCCGCGTGGGGTCATCCCTTTTCCGCAGGATTCTCTGGATACCAGTGCTAAAGAGGAGCGTGGATGGAACTTCAATCCGATAGCAAGACCAGTGGCGGGCACCCCGCCTTTCGCGTCGATGTTCAGTTGCACCAGTTGCTCGTCGATAAGAACGCCAAGAACGGCAGCCGGCCGAAGAGCTTGGCGCCGCCTCCCGGCGAGCCGTTAACACTGCCGGAACCCATTTATCCGAACCGTCCGGAACTCCAAAGCCTGCCGGACCCCGACGTCTTTCCCGATAAGCGTTCGTGGGGCGCGCCCTACGTCTACCGCGCCGTGCGTGGCTGGATGTTCCCTTATCTTCGTTCCCGCTTTTATCCCGGCAGTTTCCATCCCATCATCGCTTACCTGTTTACCGAGTGGAAGTGTAATCTGGACTGTCATTACTGTTGGGCGTTCGACAACAGTGTCAAGGGCATGACTGAGGACGTGGCGCGGCACTCCATCGACTGGCTTCACGACAACGGCTGCCGTGTGTTGGCATTGATGGGGGGCGAACCGCTCCTGCGCCCGCAGTTCGTCCATAAGGTGGTTGACTACGCCGCCAAGAAGGGCTTTTGGATCTACGTGCCCACCAATGGGCGGCTCTTGCGGCCCGACGTGATCGACCGGCTCGGAGACGCCGGCGTCGCCACCTTCAACCTGGCAGTCGACGCGGTCGACGAAAAGCCGGGCCTGCCCAAGGCGCTCGCTCCCATCCGAAAGTACTTCGATCACCTCGTGCGGCGGCAGTACCGCTACGGTTACACCGTGTTCTTCAACATGAATATCTGCCGCAATAACATGGACGATATCCGCCAGTTGACCGAAATCGCCCGCGAGCACGCAATAACATGGACGATATCCGCCAGTTGACCGAAATCGCCCGCGAGCACCGTATCGCCACCGATTATCACATCAATGAAACTCCCATGATTGAGCCCGATAATTTCGCGCACCTGGAGAACAATGTCACTTACATCCGGCAGGAAGATTGGCCCCAGGTCGACGAGTTGGTGGATTGGCTGATCGAAAAGAACAAGTCCGGTTACAAGATGGTGAACTCGGTTCAACGGCTGGACGAAATGCGCCAGTTCATGCGCGGCAAGCTGCAGGAGTGGAGCTGCCGGGCGGGCCACAACAACGTGATCGTCCGCGTGGATGGGACGCTGGCCCCGTGTTTCCCGATGTATTCGGCTACTTACGATTGGGGCTCGGTGGGTGCGCACAAGTTCGAGACCAGGCAGCTCAATGAAATGAAGAAGGGCTGCCAGCCGCATTGCTTCTCCACTCTGAACCACAACCTGTCTTACTGTTACGACGCCACGCGCGTGATCAAGTGGATGGGCAAGCAGGCTGCTCGTGGCTTCCAGGGCGCGACCGGAAGCTTTTCGTAGAGGGAGAAAACAGAAGCCGGGACTGTGCGTTTCCGGCGCACGCATAACTAGCGTTAATGCTATATCCCAAAGCTATAAATTTGCTAAATCCGGCGCCGAGGCTCATAATTCAAGTGTGAGCGACTCAATTACGATAAGCAACCGTCCAGATAAGGTCTGGCAGACCTCCGCTCTGGTGGCTACCTACCTGGAAGGAGTGCGCGGCGGGATTCCTCTGGCCCAAGAGCAGATCGACGTCATGCTGCGCCTGATTGCGGCCGCGGGCGGGGAGCGGGCTCTTTCGTTTCTCGACCTCGGTTGCGGCGACGGCGTGCTGGGCAACGCGGTGCTCGACCGCTTCCCGTCGGCTCGGGGCGTGCTGGCGGATTTCTCGGCGCCGATGCTCGACGCCGCGCAACGCCGCCTGGCTCAGTATGCCGGCCGCGCGCAATATGTGCACGCCGACTACGCTTCGCTGGACTGGGTCGATGCCGTCCGCCCCTTTGCGCCTTTCGACGCGGTGGTGTCCGGCTATTCCATCCACCATCAACCGGACCGGCGTAAGCGCCAGGTATACGGCGAAATATATGGCCTCTTGGCCGCCGGCGGCGTGTTCGTCAATGTGGAACACGTGTCGTCGCCGACCGAATGGCTGGCCGCCATGCAGGACGAGTTGTTCGTCGACAACCTCCACGCCATCCATCCCGGCCAAACCCGCGCCGAGGTGGCGGCTGTCTATTACAACCGCTCCGATAAGGCCGCCAATATTTTGGCGCCCGTCGAACTGCAATGCCAGTGGCTGCGCGAAATCGGATTTACCGACGTGGATTGCTACCTGAAAATCTTCGAGGAAGCCGTCTTCGGAGGACGGAAGTAGGACAGGCGATCGCTTTTTGTCGCCTGTCGCCGCCTGGTTCTGGCTTCCACCTTCTACCTTCTCAACATCGACTGCCTTTGTCGATGTTGGCACTTGCCCGGTACCACTCCAGCGTTCGCCGCATGCCTTCCTCGAAGCTGAACCTCGGCGCGTGGCCCAGGTCGCGCACCGCCAAAGTCGTATCGGCTTGGGAGTCGTGTACATCTCCCGCTCGCGGAGGGCCGTAGAGCGCCGGTATTTCGACCCCCTCCAGCTTTTCGAGCAGCGCCCACGCCTGGTTGAGCGTAATGCACCCGCCGTTGCCGCCGTTGTACAGCTTGCCGGAGACGTTGGGCGCGCGCGCCGCCTTCAGGTTTAGCTCGGCCACGTCCTCCACGTAGGTGAAATCGCGGGACTGGCTGCCGTCGCCGAAAATCGTGGGCTGGGTGCGCTCCAGGATCGCCTTCATGAACAGGGACAGCACCCCCGAATAGGGGCTGCCGGGGTCCTGCCGCGGGCCGTAAACATTGAAGTAGCGCAGCGCCACCGTTTCCAGGCCGAAAACCGACGAAAAGACGTTCATGTAATACTCGCCCACCAGCTTTTGCAGCGCGTAGGGAGATTTGGGCCGCGGTATCATGCACTCTTGTTTGGGCAATACTTCCGTGTCGCCGTACGCCGAGGACGAAGCCGCGTAGACCACCCGCCCCACCTTTCCCTCGCGCGCCGCCCGCAGCACGTTGAACGTCCCGTTGATATTCACGTCGTGCGAGGGCACCGGCTCGTCGATGGAGCGCGGCACCGACGGGATAGCCGCTTCGTGGAATACCACCGCGGCGCCGCGGACGAGCGGTGCGATTTCTTCGTAGTTGCGAATGTCCGACTTTTGAAAATCGACCGCGCCGCGCACCTCCTCCAGGTTCGATTCGCTGCCCGACAGCAGGTTATCGATGACAACGATCCGGCGCGCTCCCTCGGCGAGGAGCGCCCGCACGATAGCGGAACCGATGAACCCGGCTCCTCCGGTAACGACGTAGTGGCTCATAACGTGTGACTGTCCAGTTGGGTGATTTCAGATTCCAGATGACGCAGCGATTCGCCCGCGATGCGCTCGGCGCCGGGAGTAAAGTCGAAAGCTTCCAGCGAAATCCAGCCGCGGTAGCCGCGCCGCCGCAGCACCTCCAATACCGGCTTGAAGTCGTAACCGCGGCTCGCCACGGGCGATCCGCAGTGGCGCCCGTCCAGCTCATTGACGTGTACGTGGCGGATATAGGGGAAGTAGCGCTCCACCAGCGCGGCATGAGGTTCGGCCTCGTCAACGGCATTGTGCACGTCGAACATGGTGCCGACGGCCCGGCTTGAGATCTCATCCACGATGGCGACGGCTTCCGCCAGCGTCTCGACGACGTCCGATTGGGCGATGGGCAGCGCCTCCACCAGCACCGTAACGCCGCGCGCTTCGGCGTCGGGCGCCACTGAGCGCAGACCGTCGATGAAATGGCGCGTCGCTTCCGCCCGCGTCAGCCCGCCGGTGGTCGATCGCTGCCGGGGCGACCCGAAAACCATTACCGCGTCCGGACCCAGGTCGGCCGCCAGGCGGATCAGTTCGCGAATGTGATCCCAGCTCCGCGCGCGCAACGCGTCATCCGGCGTGGTCACGTGCAGTCCCTTGGGACTGACCATGAGCCAGTGTAAACCGGCAAATGCCAGGCCCTCGCCCGCCATCGCCGCCCGGTATTCGCGGCGCCGGCCGGCGCCAATGTCCGCCGGGCGCTCCGCCAGCGTGAAAGGAGCGATCTCGATGCCCGTATACCCCGCCCGCCGGATCGCCTTGGCGGTATCGGCAAACGAGCGTCCCTCAAACGCCTCGTTGCACATGGATTGCCGAAATACGAAGGGCATAAACAACTAGTGTACGATGGCCCGGTTTGGTATTGCGGGCCAGCGTTGCCCGGCGGCAACGTGCGGGGCCGTCCGGTAGCCGTAGCCGTCGCTCAGGATGGCTCGCTGATCGCATTGTCTAGCGGGTGAGTTATGGGAAGTGGGACAGGCCTCCTCGCCTGTCCACGGCGCGACTGAGAATATTTGCGAGGTTTATTGCGGACGGTCTTCGAGTTTCGTGACGCGCTCCGAAAGGGCCTCCATTTCCAGATCGATAGCACGGAGCGCTGCCGCGTGGGTGCGTAGGCGGGCCTCCGTGGGAGAAGCCCATTTGTGGAATTCAGTTAGCATCGTGGTCTCGACCCGTTCCAACTTCTGGTCCGGTTGCTCGAACTTCTGGTCCACTTGCGCGAACTTCTGGTCCACTCGCTCGAACCGCTGGTCCACTTGCTCGAATCTCTGCTCAAACCTCTGGTACAGGTGATCCAGTTGTTGGCCAAGCCACTGCTTGTCCTGGCCAGTCAGGCTCATGGTTCATTATCCTCCGATTCTCGGTATATTGGGAGGTCTGCGCCACTAGTCAGTCCAAACTTTTATGAAACCTCACCGTGCTTAGCCCCAGCACGGCGACTCCGTACACCGCCAGCGCCGCCATTTGCGGCCATAGCGTGGCCGCGCCCGTGCCCTTCAGAAAGATGCCGCGCAGGATCTCGATGAAGTAGCGCAGCGGGTTCAGATACGTCAGCCACTGCACCACCACCGGCATGTTGCGGATGGGGAACGCGAATCCGCTCAGCATGAAGGCCGGCGTGGAGAAGAAAAAATTCCCCATCATGGCCTGCTGCTGGGTGTGGGAAACGGTGGACAGGAACAGCCCCGCGCCCAGGCTCGTCATCAGAAACAGCGTGGCGCAACAGAACAGCAGCGGAATGCTGCCCCGCAGCGGGATATGGAAAATCAGCAGCGCGGCGGTGGTGACCAGCGCCACCTGCACCCAGCCGACCAGGGCGAACGGCAGAGTCTTGCCCAGCATCAGCTCCAGCGGCTTCACCGGCGTCACCATCAACTGCTCCATGGTCCCGATTTCCTTTTCGCGTACGATGGCCATGGCCGTGAGCATCAGCGTAACCAGCATAATGATATTCGCCACCACGCCGGGGACAAAATAGTTGCGGCTGTACAAATCCGGGTTGAACCACACCCGGGTTTGCGCCGTAACGGTCGGCAGACCCGGATTAGCCGGCGACACCGCGCCCCGCATCAGCAGGCGGCTGTTCTGCTGCTGGGCCGACAGCGAATTTCCGAACTCCGTCACCACGCTCGCCGCGTAGCTTGAAACCAGCGACGCCGTGTTGGAATTGGTGCCGTCGATCAGCACCTGCACCTGCGCGTCTCCGCCGCGGCGCAGGTTGCGCTCGAATTCCGGCAGAATGCGCACTACCGCCTGCGCCTGGCCGCGGTCGAGCGTGTTTTGCACGTCCTCCTCGTTCCGCGCCAGCGCTACTACATCGAAGCGGCCCGAGCCCTCGAAGCGCTCGCGCAGCTCGCGGCTGGCGGGCGTGCGGTCCAGGTCCATCCAGGCGATGCGCGCATGGTCCACGTCCAGGTTCACGGCGAAGCCGAACACCACGAGCTGAATCATCGGCGGCAGGAACAACAGAAACCGCATGCGCGGATCGCGCAAGGCCTGGATCAGTTCCTTGCGCAGAATGATGACGATCCGTTCCCAACTCATTTATGCCACCTTCTGATTCAACTTGCGCGTGGCCGCCCACGCGATCAGGGCCGCGAACGCGGCCAGAAAAACATATTCCTTCCACAACACGGACAATCCGACGCCCTTCAGGAACACGCCTTTCATGATCGTCACCACGTAGCGCGCCGGGATGATGAAGGTTACCGCCTGAATCACTTTCGGCATGGTGTCGATCGAATACACGAACCCGGACAGCAGGAACGCCGGCAGAAACGAGCTGAGCACGCCCATCTGGTAGGCCTGTAACTGGGTCTTCGAAACCGCCGAAATAAAGATGCCCCAGAACAGCACGCCGAACAGAAACAGACCGGTGCCCGCCGCCACCAGCAGCAGGCTGCCGCGCAAAGGCACGGTGAATACGAACAGGCCTACCAGCAGCGCCACCACCGAATCCGCCGCGCCCACCACCGAGTACGCCAGCATCTTGCCCAGTACGATTTCCACCGGCCGCAGCGGCGTGGAAAGCAGTTGCTCCAGCGTTCCCATTTCCAGTTCCCGCGCGATGGTCAGCGAGGTCAGCAGCGCCGAGATAATTTGCAGAATCACCGCGATCAGTCCCGGCACCACGTAGTTCTTCGATTCCAGCGAGCTGTTGTACCATACCCGCAGGCGCAGGTCGATAGGCGTGCCCCCGCGCTGTCCGGCCCGGCGATTCTGGGCGTCCGCCCGCAGGGTGAGCGAATAATCGTTGACCACGCTTTCGGCGTAACCGAGAGCGATCGAAGCCGTGTTGGAGTCGCTGCCGTCCAGCAGTAGCTGCACCGGCGCCACCCGCCCGGAGCCTTCCTGCTTGCCGTAGTCGCGAGGTATCACCACCCCCAGCAGGACGCTGCCGCGGTCAATGTCGCGCTCGATCGACGCATATTCGCGCACGTAGCCCAGCACGTCGAAATAGCGCGAAGCCTGGAATTGTTTGATCAGGTCGCGGCTGGCCTCGGTATCCGACTGGTCGTAAATCAAAGTGGGAATATGATCCACGTCCAGGCTCAAGGCGTAGCCGTAGAGCAGCAGCATCATCACCGGCAAAAACAGCGCTAGCGACAGACTGCGCTTGTCGCGCACGATGTGGCGCAGTTCCTTGATCCAGATGGCCCGCAGTCGCCGCAGTCTACTCCGCATGGGAACCACCCTTCGTGGGACAGGCGATTCGCCTGCCCTCTTCCGCGTTCCGCGCAGCGGACGCGGCGAGCGTCGCTCGACCGCCGGCAGGCGAATCGCCCGCCCCACAACAAAACAAGACAGGCCGCGAGGCCCGTCCCACTATGCGCCCCCTCATGCCGCCTTCCTTTCCTCGGCCTCGATCATGGCTACGAAAACATCTTCCATGGAGGGCTCGATCCGCTCCAGCCTCCCGATCTCGATCTTGCCCGCCAGCGCCTGCCGAATGGCGGCGGCGCCGCGCTCCCGGTCGTCCACCGTAACGTGCAGACCACTGCCGAACATGGCCACATCGTGTACACCCGCGAGCCCTTCGAGCGCGCGCATGGTCGCCAGTAAGTCGCCGGTCTGGAGTTGGAACAGGTTGTGCGACGTCAGGTTCCGCTTCAGCTCGGCCGGCGTGCCCAGGGCGATCACTTTTCCCCGGTACATCAACGCCAGCCGGTTGCAGTACTCGGCTTCATCCATGTAGTGGGTGGAAACGAAAATGGTGTGGCCGGTCGAGGAAAGGTCGCGGATCAGCGCCCAGAACGACTGCCGCGCGATCGGGTCCACGCCCGAAGTAGGCTCGTCCAGAAACAGCACCGAAGGATCGTGCAGAATGGCGCAGCCCAGCGCCAGCCGCTGCTTCCAACCCCCCGAAAGCGTGCGCGTCAGGGCCGACCGGCGTTCTTCGATTCCCGCCATTTCCAGAACGTAACGCTTCCGCTCAGCCCGCCGCGCCCGCTCCACGCCATAGATCCCGCTGAAAAAGTCGATGTTCTCCTCCACGGTCAGGTCGTCGTAGAGCGAAAACTTCTGCGACATATAGCCGATGTTGCGGCGGATCTCTTCGGCCTGGGTGTGTACGTCCTGCCCGCCCACTTCGGCCCGGCCGGAAGTCGGCGCCAGCAGGCCGCACAGAATCCGGATGGTGGTCGACTTCCCCGCCCCGTTCGGCCCCAGAAAACCGAAAATTTCACCCTTGGGAACCTGTAGTGAAACGCGGTCCACCGCCACGAACGAGCCGAAGGTCTTGGTGAGGTTGTCGATTTCCACCGCCCAGCCGCTCATGTTCTGGCCGCCTCCAGCTCCCGTATGGTGCTGATAAACGCGCCTTCCAGGTTCACCGCTCCCGCCTCCCGGCGCAGCTCTTCCGGCGGCGCGCACCGCACCAGCCGGCCGCGGTACATCAGGCCGACCCGGTTCATCCGCTCGGCTTCATCCAGGTACGCCGTGGTGATGAAGATGGTGGTGCCGTCTTTCAAAAGCTGATACAGAATCGCCCAGAAATCGCGCCGCGATACCGGGTCCACGCCGTTGGTCGGTTCGTCCAGAAACAAAATACGAGGCCTATGCAGCAGGGTACACATCAACGCCAGCTTCTGTTTCATGCCGCCCGATAGGCGCCCCGCCTGCCGCCCGCGAAACTCCTCCATGCGGGTCATGCGCAACAGTTCCACCGTCAGCCGGTCGCGCTCGGCGCCGGTGATGTCGAACAGGTCGGCGTAGAACTCCATGTTCTCCTGCACAGTCAGGTCCACGTACAGGCCGAAACGCTGCGCCATGTAGCCGATTTGGTCCTTCACCTTCTGCGATTCCGTCACCACGTCGCAGCCCGCCACCCTCGCCGAGCCTTCGCTGGGGTTCATCAGCCCGCACAGCAGCCGCAGCGTGGTGGTCTTCCCCGCCCCGTCCGGCCCCACCAGCCCGAAAATCTCGCCCTGCGCTACCGTAAGGTTCAGATGGTCCACCGCCGTGAGCTGCCCGAAACGGCGGGTCAGATCATGGGTCTCGATAATCGGTTCGCCTCCGCTCACTGCAACACGATCTCCGCGTCGGCCGGCATGTTACTCTTCAGCTCGTGCGCCGGATTGTCCACTTCGATCTTGATGCGGTACACCAGTTTCACCCGCTCCTGCTCGGTCTGAATCTGTTTCGGAGTGAATTCGGCCTCCGACGCAATGAACGTCACCTTCCCCCAGTAGACTTTTCCTGGATACGAATCCGTGCTGACGCGCGCTTTCGATCCCAGTTTGACTTTGCCCAGATCGGTTTCGTTGATGTAGCCGCGCAGCCACGGATGGTCGATGTCGCCCACCGTCACCACGCTGGTTCCCGGCGCCAGAATTTCGCCCACGTCGGCCGATTTCACCAGCACCACCCCGTCCACCGGCGAAGCTTCGATAGTGTCGGAAAGCTGCGAATCGATCAGCGCCAGGTTAGCCTTGGCGCGTTCGATTTCGGCCCGCCGGGTGGCCATGTCCTGCTCCCGCCGCCGAGTTTCCAATTGATTGGCCTCGGCCACTTTCAGCGCCGCGCGGGCGCTCGCCACCTGGCCTTGCTGGGCGCGAATCACTTCGTCGCGCTGCCCGGCCAGCACCAGCGACTGCCGCTCCTTGGCCGATTTCAGCGCCGCCACGGCGCTCTCCCACCGGTTGCGGTATTGATCGAACTGCGCCGTCGAAATGTCGTCGTCTTTGTAGAGTACCTGGGCGCGCTCCCAATCGCGCTTCGACCGGTCCACTTCCGATTGCGCCGAATCCACCGCCGCCTGCGCGTCCAGCTTTTCCTGCGGCCGCGCCCCGTTGTGAAGCTCCGCCAGGCGCGCCTCCATCGATTCCAGGTTGGCGCGGCGCTCGTCGATATCTGCCGCCACTGTCTGCTTCTCGTATTCGTGCGAAGTCACCGCCTGCGCCAGTTGCGTCTCGGCCGACGTAAGCGCCGCCGCTTGCGCTTCCCGCTGCGCCACCAGTTGATCCCGATCCAGACGCGCCAGCACTTCGCCTTTCTTCACCGTGTCGCCTTCGTCCACGTCACGCTCGATCAGCCGTCCGGCGGTCTTGAAAGCGATATTCACCTCGGTCAGCTCAATGTTCCCCGAGACCACGATGCGGTTGTCCGGCCGCCTGGTCATGCCGCGGTACGCGTACACCGCCGCTCCCGCTGCCAGTAAAATAATCAGGATTATCGGAATTCGTTTTTTCATGCTTTAGCCTTTTCCGCCTGGTAAGACAACCCTTCAGATCCTCTTGCCGCCTCGTGGCGCGGGCCTCTGGCCTGCAGCGTCGGCTTTCGAGCCGACGTGGTTCTTTGTCGCCGCCGGGCTCTTTCCCGTGGGGCAGACCATCGTTTTTTGTGGTCTGTCGTCTCGGGGCCTGCGGCCCTCGCAAGCTCATGAAAATTGTGGAGCGGACCCTCGGTCTGCCACGCCGGGACTCGTCCCGGCGCGTTTTTCGACCCTGCCACCGTCTCGATGGTTTTGTCCCACGACACTGGCGGTCTATCGACTTCGCTTTTTACGGGCCCGATACTCAAATCAGGAGCGCCGGCTGGCGGTAGAGCCGTTCCGCCTCTCCCCTCCGGACCCGTGGCAGCGTCCATACTCGTGCCACTCGCTGGCGCTTTGTACGCTGTCACCTGGACTCTTTCGCGATGCCGAAAAACGACGATGGGTGGGCAGGCCCGATCGCCGGGTTCCGCGCAGACCACGAAAAGCGATGGTCCGCCCCACGGGTGTTGGACAGCCGCCGTAATCCCCCTCACTGCACCAGACTCCGCACCCGGCCCATGGATTGCGCCAGGTCGATCCGCGCCAGGTTGTAGTTATACAGCGCGCCCGTCTGGTTGTCCCGCGCCCGCTCCAGCCGCGTCTGCGCGTCGGTCACTTCAATGCTGTTGGTGACACCCGCCGCATAGCGGCGCCGCGCCTGTGCCAGCTCGTTTTCGGAAAGCTCCAGACCCTCCCGGGCGACTTTCACTTCGTCGTCGGCCGACCCCAGCTCATCTAGCGCCAGCCGCACATCCAGCTCGATCTGTTCTTTCAGATCGTTGCTGCGCGCCTGTTCGGCGCGAAGCTGGGACGCCGATTCGGCCCGCCGCGCGTCCCGCCGCCCGCCATCGAAAATTGGCACCCGTACCGAAATTCCCACCGTGCGGGTGGGCAATGAGTTGTCGAAGCCCGTCCCGCTGGTGCCGTAATCGCCGAACGCCGCAACCGACGGCAGCCGCTCCATCCTGGTGGCGCTGGCCGAAAGCCGCGCGTTGGCTTCCCGCTCCCGCTGCGCCTCGTAATCCGGCCGCTGCTTCAGCGCCGCCCCGCGTGCCTGCTCCAGCGTCACCGCGTCCACCGGAAGATACTGCAGTTTGTCGGTCAGTTGAAGGGCTGCGTCCAGCCGCAGGTTCATGGCCCGCAGCAGCCGCAAGTAGGCCGCCCGCCGCGCATTGCGCGCTTCCAGCAGCCGCTGCCGGTCGTTGGCAAGCTGCACCCGCGCGCGCGTAATTTCAATGCCCGTCCCGGTTCCCGCTTGCTTCTCGTTGCCCGCCTGCGTCAGCAGAGCTTCGGAAAGTGCCACATTGGCTTCGGCCGATTCCAGGTCGGCGTCGGCCTTGATCCCCGCCAGATAAGCCTTCGCCACTTGCGCCGCCACCTGCTCGCCGGTGCTCGCCAGATCCGACCGTGCCGCTTCCGTCGTTCGCTTGGAAGCCTGAAAGCGGCGAATCGAGCTGAAGTCAAACACGGTTTGGGTGGCGCTCACCCGCGCGTCCATCGTCGTGAACGGACCCACAAAAGCCGGAAACGCGAAGCCGGGGATCGGGATGGCGCTAAAGATCCGGCTTGAGAGACCCTGAGCCGCCAGGTCCTCGGTCCGGCTCTCGGTCGAGAACGCCCCCTCCACGTCGGGCAGCAGTGCCGCCCGCGCTTCCTCGGCGCGGTCGCGTGCCTGCGCCAGCGATTCGCCCGCCAACTCGATTGCCGTGTTCCCTTCCCGTGACAGCGCGATATCCACCGCCCGCTTCAGGCTCAGGGGCAGCGGTCCCCCCTCCGCCTGCCGCTCGGCTTGCCGGTCCGCGGCGGAAACCTTCGCGCCGGATACCTCCTGTTGACCCGCCGCTGCCGCCACCCCAACCGCCATCAGGCAGATCCATCGCATCGTCATATTACTTCTCCCCACTCGCCACGCCTTGTCGCTCCCGCCCGGATGGCGCCCGAAAACCCGCCGCCAAAAAGGTCACCAACTCCTTCACCATCTCCTCGGAGTCCAATGTCCGCTGCCCTTGCCCGTGCCAGTCTTCTGGCCCACGGCATAAGCAATGCGCCATCGCGCCAATCGTGATTTGGATTCGCCACGATATTTCCGACTCCGACAGCCCCGGCAACTCCCGCCGCAACAAACCGAAGAATCGCCGCCCCACTTCGGCAAAGTGCCGGCGCGCCACTTCCGGCATCAACCCTTCGCCGATCAACCGCCCCATCATGCGGGGAAATTCGCCGTTTTGCGAAACCATCAGAATCGCTGGTGCCAGAAACGCTTCCAAAATCTCTTCTATTGCCCCCGGTTGGCCGGGCGCGCGGGCTTCCACCCGTGCCAGCAGTTCCAGGCGCTGCTCGTTCACCGGCCGCACTTTCTCCCCGATTACCGCGTCCAGCAGTTCCTCTTTGGAGCCGAAATGGTAATGGATGGCGGCCAGGTTGACCTGCGCTTCGGCGATGATGTGACGCAGCGACGTGCCGCCGTAGCCTTGCGCGGCAAATACCCGTACCGCCGTATCCATGATCTTCTGCTTGGTGTCAATCACAGGATTCAATCGTCCGATTAAATTATACGCTTTAGCCGGCTGCAATCAAGTTTTCTTTTGGCCATCCGATTGCTCTGATAACCCCCATAGCGAAGCTGACACCAGCGGACTGTTTGTCCGGTTGGAGGAGGAGAGGGAATTATGACCGAACGAATTGCTAATCTCTGGTGCCGCGTAGCCCACACCAAGGCTATGTGGCCGATGCATGGAAAATATATTTGTCCCCAATGCTTGCGGCAGCACCCGGTGTTCTGGGACGGAATCGACGAGCCCGCACCGGTTGCGGCCGTTAACACGGCAACCGAATATCGCGTGTCCACCGCCGTTACCGTCACCCATTGACAGCCTGTCCACTTTGTGGACCTCTGCGCCGGTAGCCGTAACTGCGCCGCGGCCGCGATGGAGTTCCTGGCGCGGGTTGGTACGATAAGGATTCCGTACCAATATGCCCGAAAAGCCCTACGACCATCGTGCCATCGAGCTGAAGTGGCACGCCCTTTGGCGGGACGCCGATTTTTACCAGGCGGAAGAGAATTCCTCCAAGCCTAAGTTTTACGTGCTCGAAATGCTCCCGTACCCCAGCGGGACGCTCCACATCGGCCACATCCGCAACTACGCTATCGGCGATGCCCTCGCCCGTTACAAGTGGATGAGAGGCTTCAACGTCCTCCATCCCATGGGCTGGGATGCCTTCGGCCTGCCCGCTGAAAACGCCGCCATTGCCAACCGGCGGGCACCCCGCGAATGGACTCTGGCCAATATCGCGGCGATGAAGAAGACCCATCGCCGCTTTGCCTTCAGCTACGATTGGAATCGCGAAGTTACCACCTGCGACCCCGCTTATTACCGTTGGAATCAATGGTTCTTTCTGCGCATGTTGGAACGCGGCCTGGCATACCGCAAGAAAGCGCTGCTCAACTGGTGCCCCAAATGCAACACCGTTCTGGCCAATGAGCAGGTGGTGGAAGGCTGCTGCTGGCGCCACGAAGATACCCCCGTCGAACAGCGCGCCCTCCAGCAGTGGTTCCTCAAAATCACCGCTTACGCCGACCAGTTGCTGGACGATATGGCCACCCTACAAAGCGGCTGGCCGGAGCGCGTCCTCACCATGCAGCGCAATTGGATCGGCCGCTCTGAGGGCGCCGAAATCGATTTCGCCCTCGCCGGCCCCTCCCCGCGGCCCATCCGCGTTTTCACCACCCGCGTGGATACCATCTACGGCGCCACCTGTGTCATTCTGGCCCCCGAGCACCCCCTGAACGACACTCTGCTGGATCCCGCCGGGCGTGCCCAAGCCAAGGCCATGGTCGACGCCCGCTCCGCCCGCGACCTCGGCGACGCCGAGAAAGTCGGCTTTTTCACCGGCCATTTCGCCGTCAACCCCTACAGCGGCGGCCAGCTACCAATCTGGGTTGGCAATTTTGTACTGATGGGTTACGGTACCGGCGCGATTATGGCCGTCCCCGCCCACGACGACCGCGATTTCGAATTCTGCCGCAAGTACGGCATTCCCGTCCGTCCCGTGATCCGCCCCGCCGATGGCGTCCTCGCCGAGGAGCCCGGTATGACCAGGGCGTTCCTCGACTACGGCATTGTTGAGAACTCCGGTCCCTGGTCCGGCCTCTCGAGCGAAGAGGCGCGCCCGCGAATGGCTGCCTTCGCCCGGGAAAAGGGCTTCGGCCATTCCGCCATCACCTTCCGCATCAAAGACTGGGGCATCTCCCGCCAGCGTTATTGGGGCACGCCCATCCCCGTGATCCACTGTCCCGCCTGCGGCGTGGTTGCCGTGCCCGACGACCAACTCCCCGTGCTGCTGCCCGACCATGTCGATATCGCCGGCGCCGGCCGCTCGCCTCTCGAAACCGTTCCTGAGTTCGTCAACGTCGCTTGCCCAAAATGCGGCGGCGCGGCGCGGCGCGAAACCGACACCATGGACACGTTCATCGATTCGTCCTGGTATTTCTACCGCTATTGCGACCCGCACAACGACCGCGCCCCCTTCGATTCCGCCAGGATCGCCTACTGGTTCGAGATCGATCAGTACATCGGAGGCGTCGAACACGCCATTCTGCACCTGATCTACTCGCGCTTCTTCACCAAGGTGATGCGCGATCTCGGCCTGGTGAAAAACAGCGAGCCGGTCCAGCGCATGTTCACCCAGGGTATGGTGATCGCCGAAGGCACCAAAATGTCGAAGTCCAGGGGCAACGTGGTGGGAGCCGACGCCCTAGCCGATCAATTCGGCGCCGATACCGCCCGCATGTTCGTGCTCTTCGCCGCCCCTCCCGAAAAGGAACTCGACTGGCGCCAGGAAGGAGCCGAAGGCATCTACCGTTTCCTCGGCCGCGTCTACCGCTTCGTCACCCGCAACACTCCGCCCACCGGCAGCACCGGCGCCGCCGACCGCGACACCCTCCGCAAGCTCCACCAGACGCTTCAGAAAATCACCGAAGACTTCGAGACCCGCTGGCACTTCAACACGTGCATCGCCGCCATCATGGAGCTCATGAACCTGCTGACCGAGCGCGAAACCGCCATCTCGGCCGCCGCCATGCGCGAAGTGCTCGAAACCCTGGCCCTGATGCTGGCCCCGCTCGCGCCCTATCTGTCCCAGGAAATTTGGGAGGAATTAGGGAAACAAGGCCCGGTTTTCCGCCAGCCCTGGCCCGCCTATAATCCGGAACTCGCGCGCGAAGACGAAGCCGAGATCGTGGTCCAGGTGAACGGTAAAGTCCGTGGCCGCATCGCCGCTCCCTTCGGAGCCCCGGCCCAGGAACTCGAGCGCCGCGCCTTGGCCGACGAAAAGGTCCGCGCCGCCATCGCTGGAAAAACCGTGGTCAAAGTCGTCGCCGTGCCCGACAAACTGCTCAATATCGTGGCAAAGTAATTGCGCCGTCTGCGACTTATGGTTTTTCACCGCTCCCAACCGTTGCGGCTGTCAGGGTGCCGCGTGTTTTCAATCCCTTACCGAGCCGCGACCCGCCAGGGAGCGGTTGCCCGAAACGGATTTCCCCCGATTCTGAATGGCACGGCTTCTAGACCGATTGGTCTGGTGCGTAATATAGCCGCCTCGTAATTCCTGTATAATCGGGTCACAAAATCTCAAATTTTTTTTAACCCGATCCGTTTCATTCAACTGCAGCCAATTCGCCTTCCTCGCCGCACTCTTTTCCGGCGCTCGCCCGTTATCGTGTGACCGAAAGCTAAGAACTTATGACCGATTCCGGACTCTCCCCGAAACAGATCGAGGTAATCGACGCCCTGTCAGCCGGCGCCAGCCTCTCCGATGCCGCCGACGTGGCCGCGGTCAACTGCGCCACCATCGCCTACTGGCGCCGTAATTTTCCACGCTTTTGCACCGCTCTGGCCCACGCCCAGTACGACCGCGCCCTCCTGTCGCGCGAGAGCGCCTACGCCCTCTCCGACTTGGCCTTCGACACCCTCGGTAAGATCCTCATCGATCCCAAGGCTTCCCCCTCCGTCCGCCTCAGAGCCGCCATCTTCATCATCGAAAAGGCCGTTAACCCGGCCCCTCCCAAGCCCGATAAACCGACAACCTCCAACGACCCGCACAGCGCACCCATCCCCGAAGACGCCGCCGCCGAGCCCCAGGAGGACGATTCCGAACCCAAAGCCCCCGCCGCCCAAAAATGCACCCCTATCACCAACGCACAAACCCGCGAAAAGATGCACAAAATTGCACAAATGCCATCGCCCGGCCGCCACGACCCGTGCTCCTCCGGCAGTTGCAGGAAATACAAAGGCTCTTACCTCTCCCAACCCTTCGCCGTCGCGGCGTGACACCTCTATGCTGAATGCGCTTCAAGCCGGATTGACGATACCGGTCAGCCGGCCGATCGCATTTCTCACAGAGGCTCTGGTGCCGTGGCGTGGCGCAGGCAGTCCTGCCTGCCGCTGCGGCAGTCATGCCGACGTTTGCCTTCGACACGGTGTCGCTGCCCGGAAGAAGTGTCGAGACGACTCTCCGAACTCCTGAATTTTGGCGCGGGTGGCGCATTGTTTGTGGGGCAGGCCCTCGGCCTGCGGCGGCCTCCCAGGCCGCCCGGCCGCGGCCAGGCAACTCCGGCAGGCGGGGGTCCGGGAAGGGGCTATTCGGAATCACATTTGGATCATAAGGCGCGGCGGGCCGCCTGGGAGGCCACCGCAGGCCGAGGGCCTGCCCCACAAACTCCAGGACGCGGCTCAACCCAATTTCCAGGGCACCAGGAGTTCGGACTCTCGACACAGCAGGCACGAATGCCTGCGCCACGGCCGCTCGCAACCGTGAGACGTGCAGGCCAACACGGTAGACGAACAATTCCTGGGCCGTACAAAGTATGCAAGAATTGCGGGTGACCATATGGATTGGCAGGCCATCCTCCTCAGCCTGAGACTGGCCACGCTCACCACGGCGTTGTTGCTCGTGGCCGGCGCGCCGCTGGCTTACTGGCTGGCCTTTTCGCCGCGCCGCTGGAAATTCGCCGTGGAAGCCGTGGTGGCGCTGCCCCTGGTGCTGCCTCCCACTGTGTTGGGGTTTTATGTTCTCGTCGCCATCGGTCCGCATAGCCCCATCGGCGCGCTGTACCAAAAACTTTCGGGCGGTACGCTGCCGTTCTCGTTCGGCGGCCTGCTGGTGGGCTCGCTACTCTACAGCCTGCCGTTCACCGTGCAGCCCGTTGCCGCCGCTTTCGCCGGCGTTGACCGGCGTTTGATCGAAGCCGCGCGCTGCCTGGGCGCCTCGCCCTGGAAGATTTTTGCTCGCGTGGTGGCGCCTTTGTCCCGCGGCGGCATCGCCACCGGCGCCATCCTCACCTTCGCCCACACCGTCGGCGAATTCGGGGTCGTCCTCATGGTGGGCGGAAATATCGCCGGCTCCACCCGCACCGTCTCGATTTCCATTTACGACCAGGTGGAGGCGCTCGATTACGCCGCCGCCTGGCACACCTCGCTGCTGCTGGCCGGGTTTTCCTTCGTGGTGCTCGTGCTGGCCTATTCGTTGGGGCGCCGCGGAGGCCCACTGTGGCCGGCGATCTGATCTGCCGCTGCTGGAAACGCCTCCCGCAAGGCTTCACCGTGGAAGCCGATTTCACCATCCCGCTCGACCGCGCCCCCGTGACCGTGCTATTCGGGCCGTCGGGCGCGGGAAAGACCACCCTGCTGCGCCTGCTTGCCGGCCTGGAGAAACCCGATGCCGGAACCATCGCTTTTCGCGGCCGAACCTGGTTCGATTCTTCCACCGGTGTATCGCTGCCGCCGGCCCGCCGCCGCGCCGGCTTCGTATTTCAGGACTACGCTCTGTTCCCCCACCTGACCGTGACGCAGAACGTCGAATTCGGCGCGCCCCGCAACTCGTCCGCGGCCGTGCTGCGCCAGTTCGGGCTGGCCGAATTGGCGAACCGCCTGCCGCGCCAGCTTTCCGGCGGCGAACAGCAGCGGCTGGCCCTGGCCCGCGCCGTGGCAGCCATGCCCGAATTGCTCCTGCTCGACGAACCGCTCTCGGCGCTGGACCTGAGCTCGCGCGTAAAACTGCGCCATGAGCTGCGCCGCATGCTCCTGGCCGCGGCCGTGCCCTCGCTCGTGGTGACCCATGACCGCGCCGAAGCCATGGTGCTGGGCGATTTTCTGGCCGTCATGGTGGATGGAACCTTGCGCCAGTTCGGCCCCGTCGAAGAGGTTTTCCGCCGGCCCGCCGACCCGCCAACCGCCGTCGCCCTCGGGATCGAAAACCTGCTCCCTGCCGGGGTGGAATCGCGCGCGAACGGGTTGCTCCAATTGCGAGCCGGCCACGCCCGCCTCGAATGCGTCGACCGCGGCGAAACCGGCCCCGTGCTGGCCCTGTTCCGCGCCGAGGATGTCACCCTTAGCCGCAATCTCGCCCCCGGAAGCGCTCGCAACCATCTTTCCGGCAGCGTGACCGGGATTGCCCGGGAAGGTCCCGTCGCCCGCGTCGAGCTCGATTGCGGCCTCCCGCTGGTGGCGCTGGTGACCGCGCAATCGGTTGCGGATCTCGATCTGCACCTCGGCCAAACCGTATACGCCGCCGTGAAAGCCACCGCCATCCACCTGCTCCGTGGTGCAGCCTGACGAACTCGCGCTGGCGGTCGCGCCCCGTCCGAATGCCGTTTCAGAGCTGCGACCGCCAGGAAGTGCCATATGGGCCTGCGACCCACCAAAAAAGGATGGAGGCGCACGCGGCATCTCCTTGGTGGGGCAGGCGGTTCCGCCTGCCCGCCGGTTGTCAACCGGCGCCCCGGCGGACGGTGCGAAATCAGCAACCCGGAGAGCGTCTTCAACGGAACGGTAGGCACCTGCCGCTTTTAGGTTCAACCGGCCGCATTTGAGCGGCCTTCCCCGTTCCCGACTAAAGTAGTAGGAGAACCGGAAAACACCGCCCTCGATATGAAAACCAATGCCGCCCGAATTCTGGACCGCGCGGGAATCGTATATGAGCTTCGCGAATACGCCGTCGACGAAACTGACCTGAGCGCGCCGCACGTAGCCGCGGCCATCGGCCTTCCCCCCGACCAGGTGTTTAAGACGCTGGTGGCCCGCGGTGACCGCTCCGGCGTGGTGCTGGCCGTGATCCCTGCCAGTGCCGAACTCGATCTGAAAGGCCTGGCCGCCGCCAGCGGTAATAAGAGTATCGACATGGTTCCGCTAAAGGAAGTAGTCATCCTGACCGGTTACATACGCGGCGGCGTCTCACCCCTAGGCACGCGCAAGCCCTACCCGGTATTTCTGGACGAAACCGCCGAATTGTGGAACCAGATCGCCGTCAGCGCCGGCCGCCGCGGCTGCCAGCTTCTGCTCGCTCCCGCCGCCCTCGTCCGCGTCACCGAAGCAAAGGTCTGCGCCATCGCCGCATTTTGACCGGATTCGCGATCGTTTGAAATCGCTTCCCGCCACGGGCTAGAACACGAACTTGACCGCCAGTTGTATCAGACGCGGCGAGCCCGCCTGCAGGATCTGGCCGAACGCCGGAGACTCCAGGTCGTTCACGGGCAGCCCGAAATTCGGATGGTTGAGCAGGTTGAAGCACTCCGCCCGGAACTGCACGCGCCGCTTCTCGTCGATATTGAAATACTTGAACAACGAGACATCGGTGTCCTCGATCCCAAGCCCGCGCACCACATTGCGGCCCTCATTGCCGAACTCGCCCGCCTGCGTTACCGGGTTCAATTGCAGGAAAGGCGCGCGGCTCACCCATTGGCTGGCCGTGTGCGGCTGTCCCACGTTCGGATCCGCAATCAGGTCGGGCCGGCTGGAGTAGAAGCCGCTGATTTCGGGCGCGCTGCCCTGCAGGGAAACGTCGGCACTGTCGTAGACCGTAAACGGCGTGCCGGTGGATAAACTGCTGATGGCGTTGAGCTGCCAACCGTTGGTAAAGAAAGCCGCGGCCCGCGGAGCGTCCCGCCACGCCGGCAGCGCCCACGTTCCGCTGAACATGAATCGCTCGGTGGCATCGAACAGCGAGGGCCCATGCTCGGCCGCCACGCCGGGGTCACCGGGGAACAATAGCCCTTCCGGAGCGTCCGGATAGACAGTCGATTGCCGCCCCGGCGCCCAGGCGTTCATCCGGTTTCGAATGTCTACATAGGGCGTGTCCAGCTCGTAGCGCAGACCGAAGTTCAGAGTCAGGCGCGAGTTAAGGCGGAACTCATCCTGCGCGTACCCGGCCGCCACCCACTTCCGTAGCCCGCGGTTAAAATCGCCGCCGCCCTGGAAGAACTGCACCGATTGGCCCAATAGGAAACTCGCGAAGGAATCACTGGCCGGGAAGCCGGCGAACACGAAGAAACCGTTCGTGGCGATTCCGAGAAGGGCGTTGATCTGCTGGCGAGTCAGATCGGCTCCGAACTTGAGATTGTGCCGGCCTCGCGTCATAGCCAGGGAGTAAGATCCCTGGTAGTCGTTCTGATAAGTGTTCTGCGGCCCCGTAATCGGATTACCCAGTGACGCGTAGCCACTTACTATAAGATACGGAACGCCGTCGTTCAATCCCAGCGTGGGCTGGTATTGAAACCCCAGGCTGCTGCCCGGCGTGTGGTTTACCGCCTGTCCGTTGAAAAATACATTGCGGAAGATCGAGGCGCGCACCGTTTGCACGGTCTCGGGCGAAATCAGGTGAACCCAGGAAACGGTGCCGGAATTGGTGACGATGGCGTCGGTAACCGGAAAGCCGGGCACGCCGGCTCCGTTGATGGGAAGCGGGTCGAGTTCGTGTAGAGACGACGTTGAGTAGCGCGCAAAAGAGCTGGTCGCTGGCGCTGAAGTTGTGACCCAGGCGGAAGCCGCCCTGGTCGTAGTTCGTCGATCCGAGCTGCGTGGATTCAAATACGTTGGTGCCGATATTGGGCAGCGGATAGAGGTTTTCCGCCACTAGCGCGATCGGGCTCTGTATCGACGCCGGAATCTGGTTTCCCGGGAACGGCTGCCCCGTGAACTCGTTGATGAGCGGAGTGGGCTGTCCCGTGGCGGAATCCGCGAGTCCGGAGAAATTGCCCGTTCGCTCCGCCGCGGTAGGCACGATTGCGGCCTGCGTGGTGCCCTCGGAATCGCGCTGCCCTTCATAGTACAGGAAGAAGAAGTCCTCGTCCTTGCGGATGGGGCCGCCCAGGGTCGCGCCGTATTGATTGCGATGCAGCGGCTCCGTTTGAGAGGCAAAGAAGTTGCGCGAGTCCATGGCGTTATTGCGCAGAAACTCGTACACATCGCCGTGAAAACTGTTGCTTCCCGATTTAGTTACAACCGATGTCGTGGCTCCGCTGGTATCTCCGTACTCGGCTGGAGCGTTCAGAGTGAGAATGCGGAACTCACTCACGGCATCCACGGGTACGCGCAGTGCGTAACCGCCGTTCACGCTGTACACGTTGCTCGCGCCGTCGAGCAGATAGTCGTTCGATTCCGGCCCCTGCCCATTGACACCATAGGCCTGGCCGCTGCGCGCGATACCGCCCGCCTCCGCCAAGCCCGCAGTCATGGGTGCCACTCCGGGCTGCAGCAGGCCGAGTTGCGTCAGGTCCCGTCCGTTAAGCGGAAGATCGGTTGCCTGCTTCTCGGAAACCACGTTGCCGATGGTCGGACTGGTGTCCACGGTCACGGCTTCGCCGGATACGCTAACCTCTGTGTGCTCGCCGGCGATCCGCAATTGTACGGGCCAGGACACCACCAGGCCGATGTCGATGCGAATGGACAATGCCGAATATGTTGCGAACCCCGGAGCCTTCACCTCCAGCAGGTACGCGCCGACGGGCAGGTCGGAGAAATGGAACGCTCCCTGGTGCGAGGAAAGAACCTTCCGCGTGAGACCGGTTTGCTCATTGTGGACGCTGACTTCGGCGTTCCATACTAGCGCCGCGGCCGGGTCCGTGACTTTTCCTTCCAGTGTTCCGATGGGCGCCTGCGCCCGCACCAAGGCGCACAGGCAAACCACTGGGATGGCGAACTTACTAACTTGCTTCACGTTAATCTCCATAGTTAGGACGATAGCCGCAACAGCCGCACCAACCCCGAAAGTGCCGCGACCGTCAGGGAGCGGTTGCCGATTGGATGACTCTCGGCTCTGCGGGCTTGACAGCCTGCGCCACGAGTTCGGCGAACAGCTTTGCCCTAAGACCCGCCGCGCCACCTGGCCCGCGTACGCGGCCGGCCCTGGAATGACCAGGCCAGGACGCCAACGGCCGCCAGCACGGCAACCGTAATCCAACTGATAGCGGCCGCGCGGTATTCACTTTCCCTCACGCTGGCCAAAGCCGTCTGCAGGAACAGTACTTCCAGCAGCACCCACCATACGGCAAGAACCCAAAACCACCACGGGCGCTTCCGAATTGTGACTGTGAGCGTATCAATTCCGTTGGGCATGCTCATCCTCTTCCACCGCTCGGCGAATTTTTCGTCCACCAGTGTTCGGGGTCGTGCTGCCTGCCATAGCCAAAGGCGTTGTCCATGATGCGAAAAAGACCGTCCGCCGCACTTCTTGCACTTCTTGCAGAATTCCAGCCCGAAATCGATCGGTGTGTCGCAAGCCATCGGCAAATCGGTGAAGACCTTGCATAGGCGCACCGCGGGGCCGAACTCGGGTGTGACCAGCTTGTTGAGGCGGCTCAGTTCCCCAATGCCCGCCTCAATCGCGAACGGCACGCTCAGCGCCGTATCGTTGACGCTCGGAATGGCCTGGTAGCCGAGCCACGGATGAATTCCGCCAGCGATGCCACGGTGAATACGGAGTGGCTGTAGCCGAGCCCGGTAGCCGCGTCTCCCAACGAGGTGGGGGCGCGCGACAGGAGGTCGAGATCCATCGGGACGGCGATGGCCACCACCCATTTCATCCGCCTCGGGATCACGAATTTCTTGTCACTCACCGCCGGGACATCGGCGTCTTCGAAGACGATGTCCTTGTTCTGTTGCCTGAGGTTGACGTAAGCCTCGTTCATCGGCGCGATCCCGGCCAGGCCGGCGCCATAGAGCCGCGCCGCGGCTTTCACCGTTTGCGCCATCTCTTCGGGCGAAGCCGTGTGGCGCTCGACGCCCAATTCAGGCGGCGTGTTTACGGCGATGCGTGTCCATAACAGCAGCCCCGCGCCCGGTTTGGCGCTCTTCATCAAGGTCCAGGCGCCCTCGCTCAACTGGTGGTCGGGCAGCCGGTAACCGGGCTTCTTCCCCCGCATCCACCCGGCCAGGCGTTTGGCTTTGGCCGTTTGCTCGGCTTCGAACGAGCCCGCTCCCTCGCGCTCGGTTTTCAACTGTCGATAGATCTCGAAAATGTTGGCACCCGAGAAACGCTTGAAATCGGCGGTTGTTTCCCCTAAAGTGGGCCAGTTCACCGCCTTCACCCACCAGGCCCGCTTTCGCGCGCCGCCGGCGTTTCTCCCCAGCGCCGAAACGGGCCGGCACGCCCCAGCGGCAATCAGTCCAGCTGCCGTCAACAAGGCGCGCCGGCCAGTCTGTTTGCGTTCTATTTCCACGTTATTGTTCCTATCCGCGCCCGCATTCGACACCGGGGCGGCGGCTGGACATTCACTTGTAACTTGGACAGAGTACTCGATCCGGCCATAAGCCCAGTAAGTCCGGCCCCGCGGACATACCAATCCCCTGCCGCCACGGTGCCCGGCGTGGCGATTACTTTTCAGTACCTTTTAGCGCGAGACTGACAGCCGGCACGGAATCGTTCACCGGGTTTTCGTTCGAAGAGTATCGTAAGCCATAACTCCGATTGATGGCAATAACAGGAATGCATTAGGCTGGACGTGCAGCTCATCGCTGGTGCGGGGACGCTCGGCTTTCGCCTCGATATCGAACCGGTCCGTGCTCATCCAGGAAGGGCCGTCGGAAATCTGCCGGTCGGTGACGGTGTAGGCAACTGACGGCAGCCCCGTAGTTCGCCTGCCTTATTCTTCCGGCACATAGGTATATCGGCGCGCCCACGCCGGTTTTCTAACAGTTCGCCGAAAAACCGCTCCTCCCAGGACTGGCATGACCAAAAAAACCGGGCGGCTTGGCGGCCGCCCGGTTGCAATGGGTCGAAATGCGCTGTCTCGATTTACCTGACGAAGACCGATATCGTAACGCTCACGGTCTGTCCTCCAGGTCCGTAGGCGGTCAGAGTATAGGTCTGGTTGCTGACCGGATTGATAGTGTAGCTGCCGTTGGGCTGCAGCGTCGTCGGGCCAAGATCGCCGCCGATCAGCACCACCGAAGTGGCGTTGGCGGTGGTCCAGGAGAGCACGACCGGGCTGCCGGCGAAGGTGGAATTGGGCGGTGTGGCCGTGAAGGTCAGAATCTGAACCTGGCCGACATTGACCGTGACGTTGCCCTGGATTTGTCCAGCGGCGTTGGTGGCGGTCAAGGTGTACGTGGTGGTAGTGGACGGGCTTACGGTAGCGCAATCGTTGGAGTTCAGATTGGAACCGATGCTCGGCGTGATGGAGATATTGGTTGAGCCGGTCACCTGCCAGCAGATCTTGGTGGACTGGCCGGGCGAGATGTTCTGCGGCGTGGCCACGAAGGTCACAATCTGCGGGATGCTCGAACCGGTGACGGTGACGGTCGCTGTCGCGGTCACCGATCCGGCCGAGTTAGTGGCCGTCAGGGTGTAAGTGGTATTCGTGGCGGGCGAGACGGTGGTGCTGCCGTTGGCAGTGACCGTGCCCACGTTGGGACTGATGGCTACCGTGCTGGCGTTATTGGTGGACCAGCTCAAGGTGACCGAACCGCCGGCGGCGATCGAATTAGGATCGGCCACGAAGCGGACGATTTGCGGCGAACCCGGCGCGCCCACGGTAACGGTTACCGATTGGGTGAGGGTGCCGCTCGCACCGGTAGCGGTCAGGGTGTAAGTAGTGGTAACAGTCGGCGAAACCGCGACCGAGCCGGAATTGGCGTTGACCGCGCCGATGCCGGGCGAGATGCTGGCCGAAGTCGCGCCCTGCAGGACCCAGAGCAGAGTGGTGCTCTGGCCGACGTTCACAGTGGCGGGATTCGCGTAGAATTGCGAGATCGTCAACACGGTGCCGGCCAGGGTTTGGACCGAAGTGGTAGCCGAACCGGACAAGCCATCGGTATCGGTAACCGTCAACTGGAAGACGTAGGTCTGACCGGCGGCTGCCGTAAAGGTCGGGGTGGCGGTGTTGCCGCCGGTGAGCGCTACGCCCGGCCCTCCGATCTGCCTCCAACTGAACGTGAGGGGCTCGCCCAGCGGATCGTGCGAGCCGGAGCCATTGAGGGTAATGAGGCCGGCGGGAACTCCGATCTGGGGCGGTCCGGCATCGGCGATTGGCGGTGTCGTACCCACATGGCGCGTCAGGAATTCGTAACGGATGCGCGGAACGTCCATCGGCACCGGAGTCTTGACAGACGCGAATTCCTTGGGCTTGATGTAATTGCCCAACTGCAGGCCGAACAGTAGCGTAGAGCCGCCGCCCACCAGCGACGCGTTGTAATCGTATTCGGCGGTAAAGGCCAACCGCGGGATGATGGGCTGGACGAGTTTCAGCTCGCCGCCGGCCGTGGAGCCCTCACCGAGGCCGTAGCGATGCAGCAGACCGATGTTGCCCTGGATGTAAGCGTCGCCCCAGACACCGACCTGGGCATCGACACCATACTGATTGATGATATGGGCGTAGGTCTGGTTATAGACGCCGGGATAAAGCAACTGCATGTTGAGGACGGCGGTATCTTTGAAACCCTGTGTAGCGAAAGCGCCGAAGCGCCCACCCTTAAAGATATAGTCGACCAGGAATGCGCCTTGAGCCAATGAGCCGCCCTGTTGATATTGGCGGTAGTTCATGTATTTGAAGCTGGCGAAACCGCCGGCTTGCACGCTGCCCCACCGATTGACCAGACCGACATCGAACTGGCCTTCCTGACCCTGGGAATTCCACATATACTCGCCCTGAGCCTGGACGGCGTGGGTGCCGTCGCCGCCGAAGGGTGCGAAGAAGCGGCCGTTGCCGTCGACCGAGGCGTTGCCGCGACTGCCGGCGCCGGGCGTGGGGTAGGTGTTGAAGCCGGAAGTCTGCGAGGTATTGACACCGCCGAGACCGGGGCCGAAGTTCGGGCCGACGCTGAGGCCCACGGTGGAGTATTTCTTGTTACGATTCTGAGCTTCGTCGAGGGCGCCCATGGCTTCCTTATGAGCGATCTCGGTAGTTTGGCCGGAAGAAAGCGGTTTGGGCAGGCCGGCGACCTGGTCTTTGAGCGCATTGAGCTGATTGCGCAGGTCAGCCTCCTCGCCTTTGAGTTGGTCGTTTTCACCCTGCAGACCCTTGAGGGCCGCCAGGATGTCGTCGAGCTTATCGAGCCGCTTGAGGATGGCATCGCAGCAGTCCTGCTGCTTCTTGGCCATGTCCTGAAGCGCTTTGAGAATGTCGTTGATGCCGCCTTCCTTGACCAGGCGGCCCTGGCCGTCGGTCACCGTCAGCACCACGCGGCGGTTGATAAAGCGGCCCTCCTTGACCCGGTTATTGACTTCGGGATCCCGAAGGCCGTTGCCGGCGGTCGTAATCTGATCTGCATTGGCGCCGTACTTTACCAGGAATTCCTTGACGGTGTTGGCACGCGCCATGGCCAGCTTGTCGTTATACCGTCCGCTACCGACCGAGTCGGTATTGCCTGTGACTTTGACGTGATAGTCGCGGTGCTGGCTCAACAAATCGGCCAGGCGAAGCAGGCTGGGATAGCCGTCGGAAAGAATGGAGGAATTGAACTCGAAATTGATTTCCTCCCAGTCGTCCTTGGTTTGTGTGCTCGGGGCGTTAAGCCCCTGGGCAAACAAACCCGTGGCCATAAACCCCAGCGCGCCGATCGCTGCGAGTGTCTTCATTTGCTTTGTCTCTCCTCAACGTGAACCACTTGTACCGCTTGTTGTATTGGCCCCGGGGATTCGGCTGGTCCTCGTGAGTAGCGTGACCAGTTCGACCCCTCCTGCCGGCAAACCAGTCGCCGGCAGCGAGACCCGCCAATGGGCCTCAAAGAATACACTGAAGCTAGGATACCCCTATTTGCCCCTTTACGCCAATGGTTTACGACGAGGTTCTGGTACCTGGTGTCCGACCGCACAGATGGTACGGCATGTGGGATACTGAATGCGGGCTGCCGGACGGGTGGTCGCTTCCGGCAACGGAAGAGGAAAGTCCGGTCTCCAGAGAGCGGCGTGCCGGCTAACGGCCGGGGGTTCCGGAAATCGGGGCCACGGAAAGCGCAACAGAAAAGATACCGCCCGGGTGAGAATCCGGGTAAGGGTGAAATGGTGCGGTAAGAGCGCACCGCGGCGGAAGTAATTTCGCCGGCAGGCAAACCCCACGCGGAGCAAGGCCAAATAGGGGAGGAGGGGCTGCTCGCCCCGCTCGACTCCCGGGTAGGCCGCAGGAGCCGTCCAGTAATGGGCGGCCAAGAGGAATGACCGCCACCCCGCAAGGGGCACAGAAACCGGCTTACAGTCCGGCAGTCCAAACAGCTCTCAGCACTTGGCTTTCAGCTGGGACGGGCGTGCGTTCGAGGCCAGCTGAAAGCGATAGCTGACTGCTAACCGCTCTTCACAACAGCCGGCGGAGCCTGGCTACCACTTCCTGGGCGCTGAAGGGCTTAGCGACGTAATCGTCGGCGCCGAGGCTAAAACTGCGCAGGGCGTCATCCCTGGATTGTTTTCCGGAGAGCAGAAGCAAACGCACGGGCAAGCGCTCGGCGCGCACCTTTTCGACCACCTGGAAGCCGTCCATCTCGGGGATACCGACGTCGAGCACGGCGGCATGGGGCGCTTCATCGCGGATGATGCGCAGGGCCTCGCCTCCGGTTTCGGCCGTGCGGCACACGATGCCGTATTGTTCGAAGGCGGCCTGCAGCAGGAAGCGCACGGCCATGTC
>JBEKZL010000170.1:0-16481 GCA_049509915.1 Bryobacteraceae bacterium
TTCCTTGGACTCCTGGCTAAAGACACGGTTCTTTCGAGACAACGTCGACTCCTTTCCATTTAATGAAAAGTGTCCCTAATTTCCGTGTCTCAATTTTGGGGTGCACTCCATAGTGTCCCGGAGTTCCCCCCCGATTTCCATATCGCCGCGGGCTAATTTTTGGTGATGCTCGCAAGCCGACCGCCGACGAACTTAACACGGTATTGAGGATAGGTTGGGTCAACGCCGGTCAGGAGAACTCGCTGGTCAGATAATGTCGGAGGTGAAAACCCAGAGACGCCGGCAACGACATCGGCCATAAAGCGCGTGGTCTCGAAGCTGCCTTGCACCATGTTAGCCGCCTCCACAGCCGTTACTGCATCGACGTGCTTATCAAAGTTATTACAATATGCGATGGTGAATTCAGCTGTGTCGTTGGATTTGTCGTACCGGGCGCCAACAATGCCAAGCTTGGTTAGGAGTGGGTCCCTGGCGTTCCATTTGTCCGCGTAATACCCATCCAGAGTCGTGACTCCCATTTTGTAAGAGCCAAGCAGTGCAACTTGGGCCTGGATTTCTTGAGCGTTTGGCGCAATGCCCCTTTGCGCTTCTTCGAGAATCTGTGCCTGCTTCTTTTGCTCCCTCTCACGCTGCTGTGCCTGCTTCTTTTGCTCGCTCTCACGTTGCCGTGCTTCTTCGAGCCGGGACTCCGCCGCCGTGCGTACCCGCATAGTCTGTGAAACGTCGTTTGCGATTGCAGACAAAACGGAAGTATCGGAGATGAAGCGAACAGCCACGAGTCTGTCCCTAGGGCTCTTCGCTGTTTCGGCGATCCTCCTGAGTTCGTCACAGGACTTGACCTGGCCAGCCTGGCAGTTCCTGCCAGTGGCTTCGACGCTATTTCCAAAGCATATCGAAGCCTCGAGCAAGGCCACGAACGCAATGCCCGCCGTTCCCGCGGTTGCAAAGCTCACGTTATTCCTCCATTTGCCCAAAATGTCTAGAAGTCAGCGCCAGTTACGGTAGCACAAAACAATTCTGAGAGGGAAATCCGGGACAGACGGACATGGGGAGATCCGGAGGCCAAGGACCGGTGGGAGCTATTGAGCACGCGGGACTTGGCGGAAAGGCTGGCTGCCCCATGGTGCGGGCGTCTTTAGGCGGCATCGCGGACTTCGACGGTCAGTTGCTTCCCCAGGACCGCGAGGGCGGCTTGGATTTTCTCCGCCTTGGTGGCATGCGCGGGATCGAGCATGCGGCGGATTTCTCGCTCGTGAAGTCCCAGGCGGCGGGCCAACTCAGAGTTGCTGACTCGCTGGTCGCGCATGGCCAGGTAGAGCGCCAGTTTCGGCGCCAGCCACAGCGGCGCGGGTACCAGGCGCTGCCCACGCTTTGCGGGTGATGGCGTTGGAACGTCTTCCCGGCGGGACAAGCGGATGGAGAGATCGGCGCCGAGAGCGTCCATGGCTTCTTCCACGGCCTCGCGGTCGTCTTTGCCGTCGGTGGCGACGCGGGCCAGATCGACAAACTCGACTATGACGCGGCCATCGCTGCCGGCCGTGAATTTCGCGGGGTAGCTAAACGAGAACATGCATTCACCTCCTACAAGTCGTGCGAATCGATTTTCCGATCCGCGCACATCTTAGCCAAAAAGGTCGCGGCCAATCTCTTTCTTTCGATCCTTGAGGGTCGTGAATTCGTCGCCGAAGTAGAGGCGGCCGTGGCTTCCTTTTCCCTTGTCGGCCACAAACCGGCAGGTGACCTCCAGGCTCCGCGCCAGTCTTCGGACCCTCCGCTCGAACTCCGCGCCCTTCACTTTCCTAGCGTCGGACAGTTGTGTCCGAGTGTCAAATGGCCCGCCACGCGCATCCCGCTTCCAATGCGTGGCAGCCGACTCGCTGAAAGTAAAGGAGAAACGTACCACCGGGACCGCGACCTCCCACCGGCAACCCTTTCCCGCAATTTGATTTTTCAAATCCGGAATTGTCCGCCCGGCAGCCCGCCAAGGCCCGAAACGAGAACGTACCGCGAGGTGAAACGGGACCGCTCGTTGTCACCAAACCACCCGTCGGCGCGTCCAATCGGTTAGACACTGTATAATGGCCCTAGGCCCGCAGGAGATTTCCTTACCTATGAGCAGCCGCTTCAAGTATTCCGTGGTCAGCGCGTCCACGTGTCTTTCCCTTATGCTTCTGATCGGGAGCGTGGTAGGCAAGGGCGCCGACCAGAACGATCCGCTGAAGCAAATCGGCGTTTTCAGCGACGTCGTCGGCTATATCAAGAGCCAGTATGTGGAAGAGCCCGATATGAAGTCGGTCACTCTCGGCGCGCTCAATGGCATGCTCGAAGCGATCGATCCTTTTGCCAGCTATCTCAACGCGGATCAGTACAAGGAATACAAGACCTACCTTGATACCCGACAGACTAAACCGGGCGACGTCGGCCTGGTGCTGTCGAAGAAGCCCGGCTACATGGAAGTGGTGGCGGCCGTACCGGATTCTCCGGCGGCCAAGGCGGGATTCGGCACCCGCGACATGATCGAATCGATCAAGGGGATCTCCACCCGGGACATGCCATTGGCCTATGCCGGTATGCTGCTCTCGGGCAACCTGGGTACGACTATCGAGCTGACCGTGGTGCAAGTGCGTCATCCGGAGCCGCAGACCATTACTTTGACGCGATCCGACGTCGCCACGCTGCCGTTGGTCAGCCGCCCGCTCGATAACCAGACGGGATACATCGGCGTCGGCGAGCTGTCCGCCGAACGGGTCAAGGAAGTGGCGGCTGCCGTTCAGAAGCTTCAGAAAGACGGTGAGCAACGGCTGATTCTGGACTTGCGCAACTGTGCCACTGGCTCTCCCGACGCCGGCATCGCTCTGGCGAACCTGTTCCTCAATAAGGGGCGCATCACCTATCTGAAGGGGCAGCGGGTACCGCAGCAGAATTTCGAAGCCGATCCGTCCAAAGCGATCACCACGCTGCCGCTCGCGGTGCTCACCAATCATGGCACCGCCGACGCCGCCGAAATCGCAGCTGCCGCTCTTCTGGGTAACCAGCGGGCTCAAGTGGTTGGCGAACGCACGTACGGAGACGCCGCCCAGCGCAAGGCGCTCGACATGGACGATGGCGGCGCTATTCTCCTATCGGTGGCCAAGTACTACTCGCCCGACGGGAAGGCGATTCAGGATACCGGCGTGACGCCCAGCACCACGGTCGCCGAGCCGGAGCCGCAGATCGACTTCGACGAGAATGGCGAGCCGGTTCCTACCCCACCGCAACAGCAGCCGCAGCCAAAAAAGCTGGAAGACGATCCAGTGGTGAAGAAGGCGGTTGAAGTGCTCGTCGCCAATAAGGTGTAGATTGGGTAGCTGTGACCGATCCGGCCACTCGCTACCGGGTTGTCCGTGAACTGGGGCACGGTTCCATGGGAATCGTCTTCCAGGCCGAGGATATTCCGAATCACCGATCCGTGGCGCTCAAGTTTCTGGGGGACGAGCATCTCGCCAACCGCGACATCGTGGCCCGCTTCGAGCAGGAAGGGCAGATCCTCAGCGCCGTTCATCATCCCAATCTCTGCGCGGTGTACGAAGTTGGCTACTGGCAGCAGCGTCCCTTCCTGGCCATGGAGTTGCTTGATGGCTGGACGCTGGCGGAACGGATAGCTATCCGCTGGCTGTATCCGCATGAGGCGCTCGAAATCGGCATACAAGCTCTCGCCGGATTGGGAGCGGCGCACACGGCTGGAATCCTCCATCGCGACATCAAGCCCGCCAATCTGTTCATCACCCGCCTGGCAGAGGTGAAGCTGCTCGATTTCGGTCTGGCGAAAGATCAGGCCGGCCGTGCCGCCTCGGCGGGACTGGGCGAAGATGGCGCCACTGCCGTGTTTACCCGGACGCTGACCGGCGTGATCCTTGGCACCTACGCTTATATGGCGCCCGAGCAGGCGCGCGGCGAGACGCTCGATGCCCGCGCCGATCTGTATTCGCTGGGGGCGGTGCTGCACGAAGCCATGACCGGCAGGCTGCCTCAATACGGCGCACCGTCCGCGGATATCCATCCCGAACTGGCCCCCATCGTCGCCCGCCTCACCGCGCTCGATCGCAATGCCCGCTATCGGGATGCGGCCGAAGCCCACGATGCCATGCTGGCCGTCAAGCGCGCCGGCGGCCCGCGGCCGCTGGCAGGCTAGCGGTTGCGGCAAGTTGGTCGACATTTGAAATAGCCATGAATCATGGCTATAATAGAGACGCCATGGACGTTGTATCGCCGAAGCTAAGAACCGCCTGCCCGAGTTGATCCGCGCCGTCGAAGGCGGGGAGAAGGTGGTCATCACCCGGCGAGGCAAGCCCGTGGCCGAGATCGCTCCCCCCCCCGCCCGAGCGCCGGAAAGCCCGCTTGGGTGGCATGAGGGGCCGCATCGAGCTGTTGCCAGGGTGGGACGCTCCCATTGACCCCGACCGCTTTCTGTCGGGCGATCTGTGAGCGGCTACCTGCTCGACACGAACGTCGCCATCGTCGCTTTGTCCGAACCCGACCGGCTACCGCGCGCCATAAGAACGGCGATCCTCGCGGGACCCAACGTCTTGAGCGTCGTGTCGTATTGGGAGGTCCTGCTCAAATCGATGAAGGGTAACCTGCTCAAGGTAGGCGATCCGCGTGCTTGGTGGTTGGATGCGCTCGATCAACTGGCGGCGAATCCGCTCATGCTTCGGCCGGATCACGTCGCCGAGAATTACAGTCTGCCCGAGATTCACAAGGACCCTTTCGATCGGGTGCTGACCGCACAGGCCGCGGTCGGAGGTCTCAAAATCGTTACTCTCGATGCGGTAATTCGACGCTACGCTTCCGCCAGAATTCGAGTGCTCTCCTGACCTACCGCAACCCGCTCCATTCTTCTGAAATCACGATTGAGTTCGCCGGATTGGCCGGGTCGAAACGAACGGCAATCACGGTGATCATCTCCTTTTCCGACGGCAGATACGCGCCCAGTTGCGACACGTCCTGGGAGGCGGTGTATTCCACGCCGCGAACCGAATAGGAGTAGAACACCAATTCTTCCCGCAGGTCCACCAGCGCGGCGTCGCACATTTTGCCGGTGGCCACCAGCCAGGCGCGGCGACGGCGCTCGCGTTCTTCCGGGGGAACCCGCGAGCGCTTCCAGGCCCGGTACCCCAGAATCCCAACCAGTCCCGCCAGCACTCCGGCCAGCAGCAGCGTTACGGCCCCGGCGGCCGAATCGAACCAAGCCTGAGCGCCCGGCATGGATAAGCGAACTATCTCCCGACCGGCCCTTCCTGGAACGGCTTGGCCCAGTCCTTTTGGAACTGCGCCAGTCGCTTGTCGGTGGGCGGGTGAATCTTGACCAGCTCGCGCAGTTCGTCCAGGTTCGCCGTGTCCAGAAAAATCTTCAACGCTCGAGCCCTCCAGTCGCTTCCCAGTTTATCACCGCGCGAATCCAACCTAGCGCGCCAGGTCCGCTTCCCTGCCCGAGCTTGCCCCTCGCCTCCGGAATGCGCTATGCTGGAGGCTCAAACGCTCTGTAAGGATTCGATTTAGCAGATGGCCAATACGTATTCCGCGCTTAAGCGCGTCCGCGAAACCGAGCGGCGTACCGAATTCAATAACCGCAACAAGACTCGCCTTCGGCACCAGATCCGCACCATTCGCCGAGCAATCTTGAGCAAGGATGCCGCCGCCGCTTCCGCGCTCTTGCCTCAAACTTTTTCCCTGATCGACCGCTCCGCCAGAAACGGGGCGATCAAGAAGAACACCGCCTCGCGCTATAAGTCCAAATTGCACGCCCGAATCAAAGCGCTATCGGCCTAGTAGCACAAGCCGCCGGCGCGCGATTCACCGGCTGAAGCCCGTGCCGCCCACCAGCTGTAGAATCAACCGCTCCATGACAATGCGGTCGTCCGGCCGTGCGTCGCGGAATCCCTTGTCCGCTTCGTAAATCGATTCCATCGCGCTGGAGATTTGCGCCTCACCGAACTTCCCCACCGTTTGGGCCACCTGCTCGGCGCGCGAGCCCCACATCGGTACGCCCAGGCGGGAAAAATGAGACTGGATCTGCCCCGCCGTTTTCAACCCTGCTTCGCGGGCCGCCAGCGCGGTACGGAACTGGGTGGAAAGAAACGACAGCGCCAGCGGCAGATATTCGCCTCCGCGCACCAGCGCATCCAGGCACTCCAGCGCGCGGGCGCGATCTCTCCGGCCCATCGCGTTCACGAGAGCGAAGATGTTGCCGGCACGGGCGTCCGGCACCAATTGGGCGATGTCCCGCTCGCCAACCGGTTTGTCGCCGGCGTAAAGGGACAGCTTCTCGATTTCGGTGGCGATGCCGGTGACGTCTCCGGCCAGCGCGTCCACCAGGACGTCCAGGGCCGGGCCGTCCAGGTTCAGACCAGCGCGCGCGGCCAGATTTTGCGCCTCCTGCCTGGCTTGCGCCGGGGCATAGCGCTCCAATTCCACCACGGCTCGAAGGCTCGCGTAGAATTTGGCCACCCGTTCGATCTTGCGTTTATCTTCGCCCTCGAATTCGTAGCGGCTGGCTTCGAATACCAGCGTTACGCCCGGCGTGGGGTCCTTGGCATAGGCAGCCAGCAAGGCGGTATCGCCGGCGCCGCCTTCGCCCTCCCCTTCGTCTTCGCTCGCGGCACGCCCGCGCGGCAGGGCCGCCTCCGCGTTGACGACCCAGATCAGCCGCTCGGCGGCGAACAGGGATAGCGCCCGCGCGTCGTCCAGAATCTCGGCGAGCCTGGTGGAGGCAAGGTCGTGCTCGGCCAGCGAATCCGCGCTCAGCCCGGCGGACAGGGTCTGGCGGATCAGGCGCCGCTGATACGCCTCCGGCCCCAGCAGCAGGCACACCGGGGGCGGTCCCTGCTTCTTCAACAGGCTCAGAAACTGGGAGGGCGTCATGCTCCGAACCCTTGCGACTCCGCGGAGTTGGTGGGACTGCTGAAAGCTCCCACCCTAGAAGTGCTCCAGAATGGTGCTGACTACGGCACGGGCGACATCCTGGCTGAGCCGCTGCATGGCCGGACCGCTCTCGTCGAAATAAACCTGCGGGTCCGTGGAAACCTCGTAGCGTTCGCGAAAATCCCAGCCGTTGCGGGCCCACAGTTGCTTGCCGGTGGCACGCTCGGTGAGCGTCAGATTGAGAAAAACGATCACCAGCGCCCCGGTGGCGCGGCCCGTGGTCGGGTCGGAAGTGGTTGGGCTGGGGAACATGTTCATCACTGTACCCTGCAAAACCACATCGGCCTGGGTGCTGTCGTCCACGACTTTATAGCGGGTTCGCGTCAGAAACTCGCGCGCCACATCGGCGGGTAACATGCGGGCCAGGTCGTAGCGCGTGGTGGCGTTGCGGAAGACCACGGCAATGCTCTTGGCGGTGGCCGGCATCAGGTCGCCTTTGCCCGACAAGTGATAGCCGCAGCCCGCCGCGAACGCCAAAGCCGCCGAGGCCGCTGCTAAGGGAACCCAGGTCTTCATATCAGTTGCCGCATCACCGCCACCGCGTTTTCGGCCGTAAGCCGCAGGTTGTCCGCCACCAGCCAGAACCAGCAGGCGTCGGCGCTGTTGCGATCGGGCTCAATCGCCCCCACCGAGATACCGCCTTGCCCCGCCTGGCCGACATTGGTGGGCGGTTCCAAATCCGCTCCCCGCACGTCGATCTCCGGCGATCTCAGCGAACTCTCGAGCGTCTCCACCTCGGGAAGCGATTCGAATTCCACCCACACCGACATGCTGTAGCCATGAAACACGGGCGCCTGGATGAGCCGCAGCGAAGGCAGCGGCGCGCCTTCGCCATCGCCCTCGAGCGCCAGCAGCGCCGCCAGGTGCCGCTCGATGCGCAGTTCGGCCCCTTCCAACGATTGCGGCGCTTCGGAACCGTAACGGGCCAGCATATTGAAACCGGCCTGTGTATCGAAAATCTTTTGCGGCAGCGGTTTGAACGACAGCAGGTTGACCGTCTGCCCCTGCAGCTCTTCCACCCCTTGCCTGCCATGTTCGCTGGCCGGAGCAAAAATCTGCGCTATGGCGCGCGACACTGGCTCATGGGCGTGAAGGCGGCGCAGGAACAGCGCCAGCGCAACGGCTGCCGGGTGAGCAATTACATGAATGCGGGTGTCCGCCTCCGGTTGCTCTTCCTCCACCAGTGGCGCCCGCAGACGGGCATCGGTCACCCCCTCCGCAATGCCGGTCAGATCCACCACCGCGATCCCGGCTTCCTCGGCCAACTCCAGCCCGCGTTTGCCGGATTCCGCCGAGCCGGCCAACGCTACCGCTTGCGCGCCCTCGAAACTGTCCGCCTTCAATTCTTCCACGATGGCGGGCTCGTCGCCTACCCGCGCCAACGTGCCGGCCTGTTCGTCGTCCGCCGCCAGCAGCCGCAACGAGAAGGCGTCCTGGTCCGACGCCAGATCGCGAACCTCCCGCCCCAATAACGTTTCGGAGCCCACCAGGGCGACAGTAGCAGTTTTAGTCATTGGTTGTTAACCCGACATTTCCCAGAACGGCAACCGCTCTGTTACCCAACCTGATGCTCCGCGGTGCCGCGTATTGGCGCCGGCTTCAGGCGCCGCCGGATCATACCGCCCAGGCGAATCACGATTCCACTGGCCATGTAGCCGGATGCCATAAGGAGCAGCACCGGCTGGGCGTAGTTCCAGATCGCGTAGATGAACATACCTATCAGGATAATGATGAGCGGGGTATAAGGTTTGGACAGGTTGACGCCTTTGAAGCTGTAGTAGCGCCACGTGCTGATCATGAGAAAGCTAACAAGCGCCAGCAACGCCAGCCAGGCGACGGCCAAAGGCCACCAAGCGATCGGGTAACCATCGGCGGCATACACCACCGCGGCTACCACTCCGGCGGCCGCTGGAATCGGCATGCCGACGAAATATTTCCGGTCCGGCCGGCCGGGATTCTTGGGCACTGGATTCTTCTGGATGTTGAAGCGCGCCAGCCGCGCGGCGCCGCACATCAGGAACAGGAATGCAAAAAAATACCCGGCGTTATGCAGCGCGTCGCCGGATATCCCCTCCACGAATTGCACCCCCCAGGCGAAGGCCAGTACGGCGGGAGCGATGCCGAAGCTGATCACATCCGCCAGCGAATCCATCTCTCGTCCGAAATCGCTGGTGGTATTGGTCATCCGGGCAATGCGCCCATCGAGGCCGTCCAGCAGAAAGGCCGCGCCGATGGCTTTGGCCGCGTTGGCAAACGCCAGGTGCGCGTCGGCGGAGTGGGCGGTTGCCAGCGTGGCGCCTTCGAACGACCGCAGGATCGAAATGTAACCCAGAAAGATGTTGCCGGCGGTAAAAATCGTCGGCAGGGCGTAAGCGGCCCGGCGCGGGCGGCGTTCCGGCGATCTGGGATCCGCCAGCCGGTCCTTAAGGCCCCTCATTGCGGTCGCCCCTCGCCGCGGCGGCGCGCCAACACGCTCGATCCGGCCGATACATGCATGCCGGGCGAAACCACGATCTCCCACTCCTCGCCCAGCAGCACGTCCACCCGCGAACCGAACTTGATCAGCCCCACGCGTTCGCCCGTGCCCACGGTGTCGCCTATCTTTTTCCGAAAGACGATGCGCCGTGCGATCAATCCGGCGATCTGCTTGAACACAACTTCGGATCCACCGCCCGATACGGTCACTACGTTCTGTTCGTTCTCGGCCGAGCATACTTCCCGGCTCGCCACAAAAAACCGCCCCGGCTTATACACTACCTGCCGTATGGTGCCGCCGATAGGCGCGCGGTTCACGTGCACGTCGAAAATATTCAGAAAGACGCTGACGCGGTTCAGCCCGGGACCTTCCGCCTTCACCGCCACGACTTTTCCATCGGCCGGTGAAACCGCTACCGCGCCAGCCGGAATGGCCCGCTCCGGGTCGCGAAAGAAGTACAGGCAGAATAGCGCGAGAATCCACAGCGGGAGGGAATACCAGGGCCTGGCCAGCCAGGCAACGATCACCCCGGCGCCGCCCAGCCCCAGCGCATAGTATATGCCGTCGATGACGATCACTAAATCCATTTTCCCATAGCGCGGCGGGAAACAAACATGGCGCGCACCGCGGCCGCGCGGTATCAAGACACCGGTACCGCGAATGTGTATACTTTGCTTGATGATCGAAGCATTGGGCGTGTTCATGGGGTGGCTGCATCTGTCTTCGATCGCGGCCCTGATCGGCGGCATGGTATACGCGAGCGCGGTGTTGACGCCGGCGGCGGGCGTGCTGGATGCGGAGGCGAGAGCGGCGCTGGGGGAGCGCGCGGCAGCCCGTTTTCGCCGGATTGCGCTGGCGGCCATGGCCGGGCTGGCGATCTCGGGGGTTTACAACTTCCTTGGCAATGTGGGACATTCGACGCACTACAAAATCGTGCTGGGCATCAAACTGCTCCTGGTGGCGCACATCTTCGCGGCGGCGCTGACGGGCTCGCGCCCTCATCATCCGCGGCGCGCGCGGGTGCTGGCGGGCGGGGCCGCCTCCGGCCTGGTGGTGATCGCGATTTCGACGTACTTGCGGCACATATTCTAGGGCGGGCGACGCGCGTAGGCGTGGAGGTCCGCCATTTGCCGGATAAAATGACGGACCAGAGTCCGCGCAGCCGGTAAGATGAAAGAATGACCGCGGGTTATGAAGCGTTGGCGAGCGGGGCGGCATGGATCGATCTGTCGGCGCGCGGGCGGGTGACGGTGCGCGGGCGGGACCGGGCGCGGCTGTTGCACAGCATTTCGAGCAACGATATCAAGCAGCTCGCACCCGGTTCGGGTTGCTACGCTTTCCTGCTCAGCCCGCAAGGGCGCATTCAGGTTGATTTCGAGCTGTTGTGCCGGGACGACGATTTTCTGATCGACACGGAGCCGGATCTGCGCGAAAAAGTGATGGCGCACATTTTGCGATACAAGGTGGCCGACCAGGTGGAGCTCGAAGACCGGACGGCGTCGACGGTGGCGCTGGGCATCGAAGGGCCGGCTACCGAAGGCCCGGCCGGGGAGGCGATTCGCGCGGCGGTGGCGGACGGGTCGGTGGCGCCGTTTCGCCTGACCGGGCAGCCGGGTTTCCGCGTGTACGGCGACCGCGAGGCCGCCGGGGAGTGGATCCGCCGTTTGGAGCGCGCCGGGGTAGTACCGGCCACGGCGGAAGACGCCCGCCGTATCCGCATCGAAAACGGAAAGCCGCGCTACGGCGAAGATATCCGCGATACCACGCTGCCCCAGGAAAGCCAGCAGATGCACGCCGTATCCTTCCAAAAGGGCTGCTACATCGGTCAGGAAATCGTGGAGAGGATCCGGGCCCAGGGCCGTGTGAACCGCAAACTGGCGCGCCTGGAAATCGAGGGCGAGGCGGAGGTTCCGGCGGGCAGCAAGGTGATGGCTGGGGAGAAAGAGGGCGGCGAAGTGACCTCCTCGGTCTATTCGCCGCGGGCCCGCCGGGTGGTGGCGATGGCCTACCTGCGCGCCGAGTATTTCGAACCGGGGACGGCGCTTTCGGTTCTGGGCCGGCCGGCGAGGCTGGCAGCGAACCTCCAGCGGTCAGCGATCGGCGATCAGCCCCCCTCAAGCGCACCGGGGCGTTATGCTTAGGTGTGCTGAGTGGGCGCGGACGGCAACCGCTCCCTCGCGGTCGCGGCTCTGACTCGACGTTACCCTTTCCATGAAAATCGCAACGCGAAACGCAGCGGTGGTGGTGCCCACCTTTAACGAAGCGGAGAACGTTCCCAAGATTGTCGAGACCATATTCCGCCTTTATCCGGAGATTCATCTGCTGATTGTGGACGATCAATCCCCGGACGGCACGGCGGGGATCGTGCGCGGGCTTCAGGCTGGCCATCCCAACCTGGAGTTGCTGGCGCGCAGCGGCGAAGCGAGCTTCGGCCGCTCCTATCTGGACGGATTCCGTCTGCTGCTGGCGAAAGAATGGTGCCAGGCCATCGTTACCATGGACGCGGATTTCTCGCACGATCCGGCGGTGATTGCGAGGCTGCTGGAGCTGCTGGAGACGAACGATGTGGCGCTGGGATCGCGCTACGTGGCGGGCGGTTCGGTGGGGAACTGGGCGCTGGGGAGGCGCCTGTTGAGCCGCGCGGCGAACTTTTATGTTCGCGCCGTGCTCGGTCTGCCCATTCATGACGCGACTTGCGGTTTCATGTGTATGCGGGCGGGCGCCCTGGCCGCGATCCCGCTCGACTCCATCGTGTCGGACGGCTACGCCTTTCTGGTGGAGTTGAAATACAAGCTGGCGCGGCAGGGCTGCCGCTTCCGGGAGAATCCCATCCGGTTTGAGGAGCGGCGGGAGGGCCAGTCGAAGATGTCGATGGGTAAGATCTGGGAGTCGGCCTGGCTGCCGTGGCGAATTCGGCTGGGCGCTATCGGCCGGCAGCAGCCTTGAGAGCGTCCACAACCTCGGGCGGGACGTGGAGATTGCCGTCGCAGCCGGTACCCAGGCGGACATCGGGCTTCATGGTGCCGTGGTAGTCGGATCCGCCGGTGACCAGCAGTCCGTAGCGCCGGGCAAGTTGCAAATAGAGTTCGGTTTCGGCCGGGCCATGGTCGCTGTGATAGGCTTCCAGGGCGTTCAACCCGGCGGAGCAGAGTTCAGGCATCAGGGCGGGAACGTCTTCATGGACGCGGATGGGGTGGGCCAGCGAGGCGATGCCGCCGGCCTGGCGAATGGCCGCGACGCCCTCGGAAAATCCGGGTTCGCGACGGTAGACGTAGCCTTTGGCCGATTCGTCCAGGTAGTCGTCGAAGGCCTGGCGGAGGTTTGAGACGTAGCCCTTGTCGACCAGCAGTTTGGCGAAATGGGGACGGCCGGTCATGCCTTTGCCGAGGGCTTCGGCCTCTTCGAGAGTGACGTCGAGCCCCAGCTCGCGCAGGCGTTTCGCCAGCCGGCCATTGCGTTCCCGCCGCGAAGCCTGCTGCTCCAGCACCCAGGTGCGAAAAGGCCCCAGGGCACCCTCCAATGGGAAATACCCCAGCAGATGCACCGATTTTCCGTGCAGCTTGGTGGAAAGCTCGATGCCGCAAATCAACTCGACCCCGGCTTGCCGGGCTGCGTCGCGCGCCAGATCGATGCCGGTAAACGTGTCGTGATCGGTAATGCCCAGAACTTCCACGCCAGCACGAAGAGCTTCGTCTATGAGCTGTTGGGGCGACGAGGAGCCGTCGGATTCATTGGTGTGGGAATGTAGATCGATCAAAGGCGATGAGACCCAAACGTTCCAGTGTAGCCCAGATTCGCCGCGCGCTTTCCTCCGGGGTTTCCCGCGAGGAGTTTACGGTCGCCTCGGGGTTGAGCGGAGGCTCGTAGGGATCGGTGATGCCGGTGAACTGGCCGATCTCTCCATTGAGGGCTTGCCGGTAGAGGCCCTTGACGTCGCGCCGCGCCAGCACCTCCACGGGGCACTCGACGTACACTTCCACGAAGAGGGGTATGCGCGCGCGAATCTCGTCGCGCACGGCGCGGTACGGGGAGATGGCGGCGGCGATGGCGACGACCCCGTTGCGGGACAGCAACTCGCACACGAAACCGATGCGGCGAATATTCTCGTCCCGATCTTCCTTGCTGAAACCCAGCCCCTTGGAGAGGTGGGTGCGCACCACGTCGCCGTCGAGCACCTCGACTTTGGCTCCGAGCGCGCGCAAACGCTCGGCGAGAATGGCGGAAATGGTGCTCTTACCCGCGCCGGACATGCCGGTGAACCAGAGAGTGAAGCCTGTATTCATGAGATCCAGATTCGCTTTCGCAATTACAGCCGCCTTTCCGGCAACCGCTCCTAAACGGTTGCGGTTCGGACCTGCACTTAGCTCTGGGAATCGAGGCGGCGCACCGAGCCATCGGGCAAGAAGTGAATGCCGCACTCTTTTTTCCCGCCGCTCTCCCACCACCAACGGCCGGCCCGGGAGTCCTCGCCGGCTTCGATGGGGCGCGAACACGGCGCGCAGCCAATACTGGCGTAACCGGCGGCATAAAGCGGGTGCAGCGGGAGGTCGTGCAGCCGGTAGTATTCTTCCATGTCGGCGCCGGTCCAATCGGCCAGGGGATTCAACTTTATTTTTCCGCCGGTTTCCTCAATTTTGCCGATGCCAAACCGGTCGGGGGACTGGCCGCGCCGGAGCCCGGTCGCCCAGGCGCCAAACTCGGTGAGCTTTCGCTCGAGCGGCCTGGTCTTGCGGACCTCGCAACACAGATGCCGGAGCTCTTCGCTCTGGCGGAAGAGGTTTGGACCGTGCCCGGTCACCATGCGGCTCACCTCGTCGGCATCCGGACATACCACTTCCACTTCGATCCCGTAACGTTGCCGCACGGTCTCGATCATTTGGAACGTTTCCTGGGGCAAGCGCCCGGTGTCGAGGGTAATCACACGAACTCGCGAATCGATCCGCACCGCCATATCGATCAGCACCATGCCCTCTTTCTGAAAGCTGGTGACGATGCCAAAACGCCGGCCGAACGACGCCATGGCCCAGGTGAGCAGTTCCACTGCTGGGGCCTTTTCCAGATTAGTCAAAGACGTCAATCCATATCCAGATTAAGACCTTCGCTTGGCGAGTGTCAAACCAAGTGCGCAACCGGGTACACCGTTTCGGAAGTTCGGTAAGGTATTCGAGGGCGCGTGAAAAAACAAATCCATAGCCCCGATGAAACCGATGAACGCCTGTAAATCCTTTGTTTTCTTCATCGGCGTTCATCGGTGGCTGTATTTCTTCACGGATATGTGAGCCGTAGTCTCAGTAAGCTCTCAATGGCTATGCGAATTCCCTTTACGTTTCAGGACTGCCGGGATCGTTCTTGGTCCGGGTAGCATGCGTCACGCGCTCGCCGGTTCGCTCTGATTTGCGTAATTCGGCCAACAACTTCGGAGGGCGGCCGCGGCGCCGATGGCCTTCCTGTTTGAGGCGCTCCAAGCTCAAGATCGCAGCATCCAGATTGTCCAGTTCAGCTCGCAACTCCACTAGGACTCTTGCTAGATCCATATACAACCTTATTGGAGTCTAGTACGATTGTGCTTTATGAACAATAGGTTCCGTCCTGAAAGGTACTAATTCCCTTAGTACCGATAAATGCGCCCAAGACGTGTGCCTGATAGCTGGCAGCGTTCATGGTGGAGATGGCCGCCATTAGAGTACCAGTACTTGGGAATAGGTCACGGTCGATGTCTCGGCAGGACAGGCCGCGAGGCCTGTCCTGCACGAAGGCTGTTACTCTTCCTTGGCGACGATTACTGTAACTTCGGCGGTCACATCCTTGTGGACCTTGATGAGCACCTTGAACTCGCCCAACTGTTTGATGGGGTCGTCAAGCTGGATCTTGCGGCGATCGATGGTGAAGTTCTTGGCGGCCAGAGCGTCGGAAATATCCTTGGCGGTTACCGAGCCGAAAAGCTGATCGTTCTCGCCGGCTTTCTGCACGATGGTTACGGATACTCCGGTAAGCAGCTTCGCCAGGTCCTGGGCTTCGCTGTGGAGCTTGGCATCCTTGCGGAGGTAGGCCTGGCGTTCCTGCTCGACGATTTTCTTGTTGGCGCCGGTGGCCGCGACGGCCAGGCGCTTGGGCAGTAGGTAATTGCGGGCAAATCCAGCGGCTACTTTCACCACCTGGCCGCGAGCGCCCACCTTATCGATATCTTCTCTGAGAATGACTTCCATGGTTGGAATCCTCCTGCCTTACACTTGCGCCGCGAAGGGCAGCAGCGCGATATTGCGGGCCTTCTTGATGGCATCGGCGAGCCGCCGCTGGTGGGGCGCGCAGACACCGGAAATGCGCCGCGGAACGATCTTTCCGCGTTCCGCCACGAAGGCGTGCAGCGTCTTGACGTCTTTGTAGTTAATGTCGTCCATCTTCTCGACGCAGAAGCGGCACACTTTCTTACGCCGGAAGTACTGTTTCTTCTGAGTGGCTACGGCCTTATCGCCACCGGTGGGGCGCTGGCCCGCACTGCCTGGTCTACCTTTCGATTCCGGCATGAGTTAGGACTCCTTCGGCACGCCCGGCATAGCCGGAGCTTCGGTGATCTGTTGCGCCAGGGACGGCTGCGCGGGTGCATTGGCGGGAGGCAGGTTGGAACCCCGTTTGGCGGTTCGCTTGTCGCGCGCTTTCTTGCGCTTTTCCAGCCGCTTGAGCGTCTCATCGATGCGCACGGTCAGGAATTTGATTGCCACGTCGGAGACGCGCAGGCGCCGTTCCAGCTCCTTGACGATTTCCGCGCCGCCGGAGAACTGAAACAAAACGTAGGCGCCTTCCCTGTACTTACCGACTTTGTAGGCCAGCTTGCGCTTGCCCCACTTTTCGACTTTATCGACGGTGGCTCCGGCCGAAGTCAACTGGGTCCGCAGGGTCTCCACGAACTGATCGACTTCTTCGTCCGGAGCATCCGGCTTCACGATAAACAGCTCTTCGTAAATCCTCATGCTTCCTCTTCATTTAAGCCTGGGGCGCGACGATTGAATCTCGTCATGGCCTTAACGACGCCTTCGGCAATTATGGA